>JADGQU010000285.1 GCA_017881545.1 Gemmatimonadaceae bacterium | reverse complement strand
CCGCAACCCGCACAACTCGCAGTGACGCCACCATCGCCCTTCAATCCACGCAGACTCGCGCTCGGGGCTGCGAAAAAACTTATTTTCGAGAACGAGGATCCGGAGACGGCGCTCCAGCGCCTCGCGGGTCTCTCGTCCATCGACAGTCGCGGCACTTTGAGCCCGGAGAGCAAGTCAATGTCACGCACGCGCACCACGATTCTGGATAACCTCGACGAGATGTACCGCGAAGCATTCGAGCGCGCGAAAGCCACCGGCGATCCGACGCAGATGGCGGCACTCGACTTCGCCTACCGGAGAGAGCAGCTCTACTTCGAGATCCTCCTCGACGTTCGCGACGCGCTTGAGCGTCGCTAGACTGCGCGGCAGTTCCGCCCGGACACCCGGGTCGTGAACAGTATCTGGGGCTGGGTCGGGTTCAACGTCGTCGTCCTCGCGATTCTCGCGCTCGATCTCGGCGTGCTCCATCGCAGATCGGAGAAGGTCTCTCTAAAGGAAGCCGCGATCTGGAGCGGGGTCTGGGTCGCGCTCTCCCTCTGCTTCGCGTTCGCCATCTATCGCTACATGGGGAAGCAGTCGGGACTCGAGTTCCTGACCGGATACCTCATCGAGTACGCGCTCTCCGTCGACAACATCTTCGTGTTCGTGCTGATCTTCTCCTACTTCAACGTACCGGAGAAATACCAGCACCGCGTGCTGTTCTGGGGAATCATCGGCGCGCTGGTCTTGCGCGGCGTGATGATCGTCGCCGGATCGGCGCTCGTGACGCGCTTTGCGTGGACTCTCTATATCTTCGGCGCATTTCTGGTCTTCACCGGCCTCAGAATGGCGCTGCAGAAGGACGAGGTGGCGTACAACCCTGAGCGCGATCCGGTCCTCCGCCTCGCTCGCCGGCTCGTTCCGGTTACGGCCGACTATCGCGGTGACAAGTTCTTCGTGCACGAGCCCGACGCCAAGGGCAAGCTCAGGTACTCCGCGACCCCGCTGTTCATCGTACTCCTCATTGTCGATACGACGGACATTATCTTCGCGACGGATTCCATTCCGGCCATCTTCGCCGTCACCCGCGACCCCTTCATCGTTTACACCTCGAACATCTGCGCGGTGCTCGGCTTGAGGGCGTTGTATTTCCTCCTCGCGAATATCGTGGACAAGTTTGTGTACCTGAAACTCGGACTGTCGATCGTTCTCGTCTTCATCGGTGCAAAGATGCTGCTTGAGCACTTTCTGCATGTGCCCATTCTCGCAGCACTAGGCGTAGTTGGTGCAATCCTAGGAACGTCGATTCTTGCTTCGGTCAAATGGCCGAGACCAAATGGCTGAAAAACGGCCGAATTATTGTGCCAGGCCCAAAATCCGCAATATTGGGGCTATTGTATTCACAAGGACGATCATAGCCCACATTCCTGCAAAAATAGCTGCCCAGTCTTCATCGCTCATGTTCTCCCCCAATCAGAGTGTCGTTTTCCTTCACACACGTCCTCAGGCCTTAGTGAATGTCAAACTATCCTGAAAAAATCCACACTTCAGGCGCAAAACAACTCGCCTGTAATCGTTTTTCAGCGCGACGTTTCTGTACAGACACAAATCGCCGGCTGCTGAATGGCCTTTTCGTGCTCGGCTGTGCTCTTCCATCATTGGCGATCGCACAAGCGCCTCCCCAAACGCTGTCCGAGGACTTCAGGCTCGTTACCACAATCAGAGGATCTACCGATAGCTCAGTCGTCCTGGGTCACGCGGTGGGCTCGCCTGCCCTGATGCGCATTGACGTGACGACGAGCGGCGCGAACTCGCTCAACAGTCCCATCATGTCGTCCGGAAAGATTGGCATGATAGTGAGCGACAGCGGACGCACCATCACTTACATCGATTCGGATAAGCAGCGCTACATTCGCGTCCGGCCGGCTGAACTGATCCAGCAGGCGCAGCAGATGGGCGGAATGAGCATGCAATTCTCTGAAAACACGGCGACCGTCGAGAGTCTCGGGCCGGGCCCGGTAATACTCGGCCATCCGACTGTCAAATACCGCGTTACAACCGGAATGGCCATAAGCATGGCTGCCCATGGCGTGCAACAGCTGGTGAAGGTATCGAACACTACCGATTACTACTACGGCAGCGATATCAAGGGCGAGCTAAACCCATTTGCCACTCTGAGTGGTGGTGACATGCTGGACATGCTCGGGAAGTCGAACAAGGACTTGGTCGACAAGGCGAAGGCGGTGCGGCAGAAGCTCCCGAAGGGCACTCCGCTTCGCGCATTGTACTCAGCCACGATCGTATCGCAGGGTCAGACGCGCGTTACCGACAGCGCGGTAGAGGTCACCGGAGTGAAGTGGGTCGATGCCGATCCAAAGGCCTTCGAGGTTCCTGCCAACTTCACCGCCCAACAACTTCCGGGCATGGGCGGATCATCCGGCGGAGCAACTCCACCGAGGTAGCCGGTCCCCCCGTCAGAACTTCATGATCTCTTCGTAGGCCCGCTTGAAGTCATGCACCTGCGGAAGAATCGCATCCTCGAGGCTCGGGGCGTAGCCGACGAAAGTATCGGCCGAGGCGACGCGCTTCACCGGCGCGTCGAGCCACGCGAAGCACTCGTCCGCGATCGACGCCGAGATCTCGGCTCCGAAGCCCCATGAGAGAGAGTCCTCGTAGGCGACGATGACGCGTGATGTCTTCTTCACCGACTCGAAAACGGTCTCCCTGTCCCACGGGCTCAGAGTGCGCAGATCGATCACCTCGACCGAGATCCCGTTGTCGGCAACAGCATTCGCCGCCGTGATCGCGCGCCGAACCGTCGCCCCGTACGTGACCACGGTAACGTCCGTTCCCTCGCGCACCACCTTCGCTTTGCCGAAGGGGATCATGAAGTTGGGCCCGGGATACGCCGACTTGTTGTACGTCTGACGATAGAGATGCTTGTGCTCGAGGAAGAGGACCGGATCGTCGCACCTGATCGCCGTGCGCAAGAGTCCGTTGGCGTCGAGCGCAGTCGCCGGACAGACGACGCGCAGCCCCGGACAGTGCGCGAAGATCGAAGCCCCCGTCTGCGAGTGATAGACCGCGCCGCGGATGTATCCGCCATAGGTGGTCCTCACCACTACGGGTGCGGCGAAGCTGTTGTTCGACCGCCAGCGCATCGTTGCCAGCTCGTTCCGTAGCTGCATGTAAGCGGGCCAGATGTAATCGAAGAACTGAACCTCGACTACCGGCTTGAAGCCGCGCAGCGCCAGGCCTATCGCCCGGCCGACAATGTTCGCCTCCGCCAGCGGAGAGTTGTAGACGCGCGAGCCACCGAATTCCTTCTGAAGTCCCCACGTAACCTTGAATACCCCACCCTTGCCTTTGACCTTGCCGAGTTGTTCTTCGCGCGAGACATCGGCCACGTCCTGGCCGAAGACGAGAATCTTCTTGTCGCGCCGCATCTCGTCCTTCATGCAGGCGTTGAGGAGGTCGACCATCGTCGTCGGGTCACCAGAGAACTGCGGATCGTCTTCGGTATCGAACTGCTCGCTGGTCGGATCGACGTCGGGTGAGTAAACGGCGAAGTAGACCGTTTCAGGGCCGGGCTGCGATTGAGCGAGAGCGTCATCCGTCGCGGCGAGAACGATCGCATCCACCTCTTCCTGTATTTTCTTCAGGTCTCCGTCGGTCGCGTGTCCTTCGCTGACGAGCCACTTCGGGAATTGCGTCACCGGGTCGCGCGCCGCATCCGCTTCACGCTCGACGGTCGGACGGTACATCTTCTCGTCGTCCGACAATGAGTGGGAGTACGGACGGATGACTTTCGCGTGCACGAGCGCCGGCCCCTTTCGCTGCCTCGCGTAGTCCACGGCGCGTTGCATGGCGTCGTAGCTGGCGAGCAGATCGCACCCGTCCACTTCTTCAATGAAGAAGTCAGGGAAGGAGCGAACCAGCTTGGAGATGCTGCCGCCGGCGGTGTTCACTTCGACCGGGACTGAGATCGCGTAACCGTTGTCCTCGACCACGTAGACGACGGGCAGCTTGAGGTTCGACGCGGTGTTCAATGACTCCCAGAATTCGCCTTCGCTCGTCGTGCCCTCGCCGGTCGTGATCAGGACGACTTCGTCTTTCTGAAATCCTTCGGAAAGGTTGAGCAGCTTT
>JADGQU010000054.1 GCA_017881545.1 Gemmatimonadaceae bacterium | reverse complement strand
GCTGCTCTCTCCAGAGACGCCAATCACGAACGTCGTCTTCATGGGGATGGGTGAGCCGATGATGAATTGGAGAGCGGTGGATCCAACGCTCACAGTTCTGAACTCACCCGCGGGCCTGGGAATCGGAGCGCGGCACATCACAGTTTCGACGGTCGGCGTTCTTCCAGGAATCGTCGCGCTCGGAGAACGCCCGGAGCAATTCCGGCTCGCGATCTCGATTCACGCGCCCAACGATGAGCTGCGCCAGTCGCTCATGCCCATCAACACCAAGTACCCGCTCGCGAGCGTCATCGAGGCCGCGAAGGTTTTCGAGAGGCGAGTGACGTTCGAGTACGTGATGCTTGGCGGAATCAACGACGGCGGCGAGCAGGCGACGGAGCTCGCGGACCTGGCGCGCGAGTGCGGCGCTTTCGTGAATCTCATTCCGCTACATCCCGGCGGCGCCGGAGACTTCACGCCCACGTCGCCCCAACAAATCCAGTGGTTCGCCCGGCGCCTCCGGGCTCAGCGCGTCGAGGTCGCGGTGCGAAAGAGCCGCGGGATGGACATCGCCGCGGCGTGCGGGCAGCTACGGGTGGAACGGCAGCGCCGGCGGTCGCCAATCGGCGCCGACCAGGACGGTAACGTCCAGGTAGCGTGAGCTGTCCGGACGGGCGACGACCGGAGCATTCATGGCCCGGGCGACCTGACGCGCCCATTCCGGATGCGATGAGCGATCGTAGACAATGGTAGTGGCGCGCTGCTCCGTCACATTCCCCGAGCCGACGACGTCAAAGCCGCGCTCTCGCAGATAGAGCGTCGCGCGTCGCGCGAGACCCTTCGTCTTCGTCGCGTTGAGAACCTCGACTTTGACGCGCGTTGCGCCCGGAGCCCGCGCATCATCGGGCGCGTTGCTCACCTTCGGCGTGGAGAAGGAATTGACGACCAGCCAGACAATCAAGCCGACGACGCACAGAATCAGTAGAACAAGAATGATTCTGCCGTAGCGACGCCGGCGCGGCGGGTCCGTCACCGCAGACTATTCCAGAGCTCGACGGTCTCGGGGAAAATGTGATTGCCCTCGCGCACCGACCACTCGAGGCGGAAGCGCACGACCTGTCGAAATACCCCATCGAAGTTGTTAGGCACCTGGCTGGCGACAAATCCGCGATCTTCGGCGAGGAATTTTCTCCCCGGCTCCAGATAGTCCGCCATGTAGAGCGCCCGCCCGGTTCTATCCCAGCGCGCGTGTCCGACGGTGTGATAGCGAATTGCGTCGAGCAGGTTTTGTCTGCGCTCGCCATCTGCCTCGAGCTTGATCGCGACCGCGGGGCCGTGGAGCAAGCCCTCGGGGGACGACCGGTCACCCGTGATCTCGCGCAGCTCGTCGATCGGCGCATCGCGCAACGCGTCGTGCCAGCTGCCCGCATCGATCCAGGTATTCGCTTCATCTGGAGTCAGGCGCATCGCCGCGCCCCACGCCCGCAGCAACGACGTCACGCGCGCGATGTGAGCCAGACGCCGCTCACCTACCTGCGCCCAAATCGGCAAGCCAGAGCTCTGAGTACGTACCATTTCAGAAGATGATGTTGTCGATCAATTTGGTTTCGCCAACCCGTATCGCTCCGACCGCGGCATCTCCGTGTCTCACGTTGTTGACGCGTTGAAAAGTGTCAGCGTTCACGGCCGCGAGATATCGAGGCGTGAGACCAGTCACCCGTTCCAGCATCCGCCAACCTGTCGCCTCGAGCGCGCTAGCCCGGCGTTCACCCCTGCCGAACGCGTCGCGCATGGCAAACAGGGCTTTCGACAGCATCAGTCCGAGCTCGCGATCCTTGGCTGACAGGTACCGATTCCGGCTCGACATGGCCAAACCATCAGGCTCCCTGACGGTGGACACGACATGAATTCCCACCGGAAAATTGAGATCGCGGACCATGGCCTTCACGCATGCGGCCTGTTGGAGATCCTTCTGTCCGAAGACCGCGATGTCGGGCATGATGATGTGAAAAAGTTTCGCCACCACGGTGAGGACGCCCTCGAAGTGATGCGGTCGTACTGCCCCCTCCCACTCCTTTCCGATGCTTCCGGGATGGACGATCACGACCGGCGCGTGCTCCGGGTACATGTCTTCCCTCGTCGGCGTGAACAGGAAGTCGACTCCCCTCTTTGCAGCCAGATTGGCATCATCGTCGAGCGTTCGCGGATAACGGTCGAAGTCCTCGCTCGGCCCGAACTGAAGAGGATTCACGAACACACTCATCACGACCGAGTCGGCGAGACCCTTCGCCTCATCGATGAGCTTGAGGTGGCCCTCGTGAAGCGCCCCCATTGTCGGGACGAACGCGATGCTCTTCCCCTTCGCGCGGGCGCCGGCAACTACGTGGCGCATCTCATCAATCGTCCCGACCGACTTCATGGCTAGAAACTGTGCTCTGCATCCGGATATGAGCCGCTTCGAACATCGCGCGCCCAGTTTCCGAGGGCAGAGCGCACCTCCGATGCCATGTCGGCGTAGGTCTTGAGGAACTTGGGCTTGAAGGTGTCGTTCAAGCCGAGCACGTCCGGGAGCACGAGAACCTGTCCGTCGCAGTGCACTCCCGCTCCAATGCCGATCGTCGGAATGCCGACGGCGGAGGTGATGCGCGCCGAGACCGCGTCGGGCACGAGCTCGAGAACAATGCCAAACGCTCCCGCTTCCTCCAGCCCTTTAGCCTCGCCGATCAATCTTTCCACTCCCTTCTCTTCGCGCCCTTGAACGCGCGCGCCCCCGATGGTGTTGACCGATTGCGGTGTGAATCCAATGTGAGCAATCACCGGAATTCCGGTGCGCACGAGCGCGTGAACGGTGTCGAGCATTTCGGGACTTCCGCCTTCGACTTTCACCGCGCCGACTCCGGTCTCCTGAATGGCGCGCCCGCAATTGAGCACCGCGCTCTCGATGCTCGCCTGATACGATAGAAACGGCATGTCGATGATGATGAGAGCGCGCTTCGCTCCGCGGCGCACGGCGGAGGCGTGGTAGATCATGTGGTCGAGCGTCACCGGGAGCGTCGATGGGTAGCCCATCACCGCCGTTCCAACGGAGTCGCCTACCAGGATTGCGTCGACGCCCGATTCGTCGACGAGCCGGCCAAAGAGAGCATCGTACGCCGTCATCACGACCAGCTTCTCTCCCTTGCGCTTTTTCTCCGCGAAATCGCGGACGGTGACCGGACGCTGCTCCGGAATGGGCTTATCCAACGCGCGAGCTCCTCAGTGCGGCCAGCTCCCTCAGCCAGAAATCCCGATTCGACAGCTCGGGATGGGGCACAGTCAGCCCGGGCTCGCGCACACTCTGCTTCTCGAACAACACGATGTCCAAGTCCAGTGTGCGCGGTCCCCAGCGCGCTTCGCGCACGCGCCCGGCGCTGATTTCGATCCGCTTCAGCTCGGCGAGCAGATCCTGCGGCGAAAGATCGGTTTCGATTGCGATCATCTGATTGAGAAAGGGGCCCTGAGTGATCGGTCCGATGGGGGCGGTCTCTTCGGCGTCGGTGTGACCAAGTACCCGGGTCGTGGCGAGAGCAGAGATTGCACGGCGCGCCTCAGCCAAAAATACCTCACGCTGACCCAGGTTGGAGCCGAGCGCTATGTAAGCGACATCTCTCACGCACGCTCTCGTTCGAGGGCAACTTCAGCGTACGCAAGCGGTCCGGGCAGCGCGACGTTTGGCTTGCGCACGGCTATCCGCACGCGCTCGACCAGGGGAAGCTGGAGGGCGCGCTCAGCGATACGCTCGCCGACCTCCTCGAGATAGTTGGTGTGGCCGTGCGTCACCACTTCAGCCACAAGCTCGTACACGCGCCGGTAGTCGACGATGTCACTGGCGCTGGGACGCCCACTACTACGTTGAACCCACAGTGACGCGTCAACTTCGATTGACTGCGCAATCTCGGACTCGTGCGGCAGCACCCCGATGCGCGCATGAAAGCGCATCGCCTTGAGCGTGACGACGTCGGTCCCGGTCCCGCCGCCGGTAACGGTCGAGCTCCTCTTCGGCAAATCCGTTTTCGACGGGTTGTCGCTAACCATCAAGAGCCTCGCGTAGACTACGTGTCAGTTTCAGAACATCCTCCGGTCCCTGCCCGGCCGCTTTTACGAGCGCGCTGCCGACCACGACTCCGTCAGCCAGCTGGCCGACGGCGCGCGCCTGCTCCGGCGTCGAGATTCCAAACCCGACGCAGATCGGAAGCGTTGTTGTCGATCGAAGGCGCTTGATCGAGTCGGGCAATGATGTCGCGGTCGTCTCCTGAACACCGGTGACACCGAGCCGGCTGATAAGATAAACGAATCCGCTTCCGTGCCGCGCGATCTCGGCCATCCTTTCGCGCGGTGTCGTCGGCGCGACGAGCCTGATGAAGGCCAAAGGGCTGGCGCCGAGCCACGCCTCGCGGGCCGGGTCGGCGCCGACCGGAATGTCGGTGACGAGAATTCCGCTGGCGCCCGCCTCCGCCGCTCTCGTGAGCGCGTCCGGGCCCGCCGCGAGAATCGGATTCAGGTAACTGAACAGCACGACCGGGACCTTCGGCCTGGCGCGCTCGATCAGGGCAAGAACACCGTCGTACGTCATTCCCTTCTCCAGCGCCTGCTGCGAGCTGGCCTGGATCACCGGCCCGTCCGCGATCGGATCCGAGAATGGAACCCCAAGCTCGATGATATCCGCGCCTCCTTCCTCGAGCGCGCGCAGGGTATCCAGAGAGCGGCCGACGTCGGGATGGCCCGCTGTTACATAGCAGACCAGGGCGCGGCGGGATTCTTTTTTGAGCGCGTCAAAGCGACGCGTTATCGAGTTAGATGAGGTAGTCGCCGGGGGTGACGCCATAGCGATCGGGATCCGCCGTCTTGATGATGGTCCGGGCATATTGCCCTCCTGCCTCCGGGACGGCTAGGTCCACCTGGAGCGGCGGACTGATTGTATTCCCCTGCGCGTCACTGATGATCTTGATGATCGGTCTCGAGAGAGCCTCGGGATTCGGATTGGCCGCCGAGACCACGGCAAGCTCGAAGGTGTCGAGCACAATGAGTGTCCCGACCGGGTAGATGCCCAACAGATTTATGAAGGCCTTCACGAGCACCTGATCCAACCCGCGACGCGGATTGTCGCGCATCTCCTCGAGAACAGCCGAGGGGGCGAGGACTTCCGTCGTGTAGACGCGTCTCGATGTGGCCGCGTCGTAACCGTCGGCGATCGAGACGATCTTGCTGAGGAGGCTGACCTGGCGCGGGCGAATGGATTTCGGGTAACCCGTGAGGTCTACCTTCATGTGATGTTCCTGGCACACCGTCATGGCGCGGTACGAAAGCTCCTCCTGCTGCCGGCGGAATTGAAACAGCACCAGCACGCCGAGCCAGGGGTGGGCGGCCATCCATTTCCACTCTTCGTCCGTGAGGCCGCCCGACTTCTGAATGAGATCGATCGGAACGCGCGACTTGCCGATGTCGTGCATGAGGGCCGCGAGTCCCAGCTCATACAGCTGGATCTTGGTCATGCCGAGACGCCGTCCGAGCGCGACCGAGAAGATGCAGACGTTCACCGAGTGGGTGAAGGTGTATTCGTCGTAGTCGCGAATTGCGGTCAGTCCGATGAGAGATGTCTCCTCGTTCAGAACCTGATCGACGATCCCCTGCACGACGCGCTTGATCTTCCGGATGTTCGGCGTCTTGCCGATCCGGACCGAGTTGATGACGTCCTTGGTGACGGCAACCGACTGGGAGTAGGTGCGATTGGCAGCGGACTTTGATTCCTCGTTGAACTCCTTGTCCATCGCGGTTTCGACAGGTGCGTCGAGCTCGAAGGTGCCTATCTTCGCGTCCACGAGCCTGGACTGAATCTCCTGGAATCGCTCGGACGGGGCGCTCTTGGGCTCAGCGCCCAGGAGCGACAGAAGGAAGGTCCAGTCACGCGCCGTTCCATTGGTTCCCACATGAATCGCGCCGATGCCGGCGAGCTTGCAGAGCGTCAGGATGTGGCCGAACGTGGCGTAGTTGCTGAGATCGAGTCTGAGCCGCGTCGAGTTGATGAAGATGAATTCTCCCGAGACTCTGAACTCGAGCTCGCCCTCTTCGGCGCGCAGCTCTTCGGCCAAGTGCGACAGTTCGGCCAGCGTTTTTTGCACTGCGCTGTGCTCCAGCGGATAGAGCTTGATCGCCCGCAGCCCGGCATAGAACGAAACCATGAAGTTTCGTCCGCTTCGACGTACGCTCGCGCCCGACTGCCTGTCTCCGTCACCGGCGACGGTCTTCGTAACCGCAGCCGTCACCCGTGGCCTCCGCGGATCGCACGGCTGACGGCGTTCCTCACGATTACGTCCTTCTCGCCTGCGGCGCGGTTGAGGGACTCCATCGCCTTTGGACTATTGACCTTTCCCAGCGCCATCGCGGCACAGGCGCGCATCTCGGCGTCGTCCTTCTTGCCCATGAATCCCTTGGCGTTGAGCAGAGGGTCGAGGAGCGCGATTCCCGCGTCGCCGCAAAGGAGACCAAACGCCTCGAAGAAAGCCATCTTCTCCGTCAGGTTGCTATCGCGCAGGTCCCTGCCCTTGATCGCCGCCTCGATTCGCGGCAGCGCTGCCTTGGAGTTGCGAGCGCCGAGCGCGCGCACGGCGACGATGCGAACTTCCCGGTCTTCGTCGAGCAGCGCGCGCTCCAGCATCTGCATCGCGCCGGCCGACCCGATTTCCGTGAGAGCGGTGACGGCGGCGACGCGCATGTCCGCCTCTCCCACCGTCAGCATCTTTCCGAGGGCCGGGACCGCCGCGGGGGACTTGAGCGCCGCCGCCCGGCGGATCGCCTCGAGGACCACAGCTTCGTCGTCCGACCCAATGAGACGAATGAGCTCGGCGCTGTTGCTGCTGGCAAGACGGCCCGCGACGACCTCGAGCAGCATCTTGAGCGGAGGATTGCTGCTGCGTCCGACCCAGCTGAGCAGCGTCTCGAGCGCTCGGGGCTGAAGAATTCCGAAGAGCTCGTCGAGCTCGTGCTGCGGAGCGCGAAGCGGAGACCCTTCGAGCGCCTGAAGCAGCTGCCCGAGGGGCTTGGGATCGCTCATCAACTCACCAAGCTGCAGCAGACGCTGCTTCTGGGGCTCGAGAACGTCCGTCGCGCGGTTCGCGGTTACGCCCGATTCGCGCAGAAGGTATGCGGCGTTTCTGTACTGCGCAGTGGAGAGGAGAATGAGGAGGAAGTAGTCGAGGAGTCCGCAAATCTCCTCTCGTACGGTCGGGTCCTTCTGGTTCTCGAAGGTGTCGAGGAGCGATGCGATCACAGCCGGACGCAGATCTGTGGAGAACTCGCGCTTGATCTCGCCCTGCAGGTATTCGACTTCGCGGTCGTCGAGGAAGTAGAGGGTCGAGTCGAAGTCGTCCATCTTCGCAATCGAGCTCTGAGTCGACTCGAGCCCCGCTTCCGCCTGAGCCGGCGAGAGGATTTTCTCCTTTTGCTCGGCGCGCTCCATGGACTCGACGCCGGGACCGCCTTCCTGCGTGAGATCGACGTATCGGTACTGCAGCGTCACGAACTCACGCTCCCACATCAGCGTGAGCAGGTCGTCGTCATCATCCGTCGCCTTTCTGACTCTCTGCAGAAGATTGAAGAAGACGGCGAGCTCCTCTTGCTCGAAGTCCTTGAGCATCTTCAGCTCGCGGATGCCGTCCTTGTAGAGGAGCCACGCGATGTTGTCGCTGGTGCGCTCCACTTCGTCGAGCACGACGCGCCCTTCCCACTCGAGGCGTGTCTCGACGACCTGCAGCTCGATCTCGTCGGTGTGCTGCCAGAGCGCGGCGAACGCTTCCCGGACTGCCTCGAGGGATCGTGCGTGCATGGGATTGTTCGGCAAATAGAGCTGAGTCGCGCGAACAGCCTTGACGAACGCCTTGAGCAGGTCCGTGACAAAATTGATCGGGAACGATGGCTCACTTAGCCCATGATCGTCGGTCTTTGCTGCAACCTGCGTTGTCATGCGGGAAGTAGTCCCATTTCAGTTATTTGCGCGAGATCCTTGTCACCCCGGCCGCTGATGCAGATCAGCACCGCGTCTCCCTTGTTCCACCGCTCCTTTTCCTTGACGACCCAGGCGACGGCGTGTGACGTTTCCAGGGCGGGAATGATCCCCTCGAGCCGGCTCAGGATTACGAGCCCCTCGACGGCTTCGTCGTCGGTGACCGAGACGTAGAGGGCGCGACCTGTCTCCTTGAGGTAGGAGTGCTCGGGCCCCACCCCGGGATAATCGAGTCCGGCCGAGATCGAGTGGGCGGGGTGAACCTGCCCGTTCTCGTCCTGGAGCAAGTAGCTGAGTGAGCCGTGCAGGACGCCGGGAACGCCCCGCTGGAGCGAAGCGGAATGCTCGCCGGTATCGAGACCCCGACCGGCCGCTTCGACTCCCACGAGCTCAACTCCCCGGTCCGGCACAAAGGCATGGAAGATTCCCATCGCGTTGGATCCCCCACCGACGCACGCCACGACGCTGGAAGGCGCACGACCGGCGGTCTCGAGCATCTGAGCTTTTGCCTCGCGTCCAATGACCGACTGGAAATCGCGAACCATTCGCGGATACGGTGCCGGACCAACGACCGAGCCGATTATGTAGTAGCTGTCGTTGACGTTGGTGACCCAGTCGCGAATCGCTTCACTGGTCGCATCCTTGAGGGTCCGCGTTCCGGAAAGAACCGGTACCACCTTCGCTCCCATGAGGCGCATGCGGTAGACGTTGAGCTCCTGCCGCCGCATGTCCTCTTCGCCCATGTAGACGGTGCAGTCGAGACCGAAGCGAGCGCACACGGTTGCCGTCGCCACGCCATGCTGGCCCGCGCCCGTTTCCGCGATGATGCGCCGCTTGCCCATCCGCTGCGCGAGCAACGCCTGGCCGAGCGCGCTGTTGATCTTGTGGGCTCCGGTGTGGTTCAGGTCTTCGCGTTTGAGATACACGTCGCACCCGACCAACTCCGATAGTCGCGGTGCGGTGCTGAGCGGAGATGGACGCCCGACGTATTCCTTGAGCAGGCGGTCAAGCTCCCGCTGAAATTCCGGGTCGCGGATGGCCTGGTCGAACGCGGCATCAAGCTCGTCGAGCGCGGGAATCAGCGTCTCGGGGACGTATCGGCCACCGAACACGCCGAAACGATGAATGGTTTCGGTCGGCATTTTAGGGGTGGCTGCCCGACGCGGCAGCGTAGAACTCCCTCATCAGCCACGGATCCTTGATGCCGGGCGCCGTCTCTATTCCCGATGACACGTCGACGATATCCGGAGCGAGCGTCCTGATCGCGCTGACGACATTGTAAGGGCTCAGTCCTCCCGCAAGCACGACCGCGCAGCCTCCTCTGTCTCGGGCGAGATCCACCGCCATGTCATTCCACGGGAGGGCCTGTCCCGTGCCGCCAAGGCGATGACCAGTCTTCGCGTCGAGAACGATTGCGTCAGCCTTGTCGAAGAGCAGCTCGGCGTACGCTGGGATGTGCGCTCCCGCGATTCTGATCGCCGCCCAGACCTCACCGCGGAATTTCCCCCTGACCGCGGCCACATCCGCGATCGTCGGGTCCGCATGGAGCTGGACGATGTCAAGGCGAGCCTCCTCCGAAGCCCGCTCGATTTCCTCGGGCTCATTCGTGCCGAACACGCCCACGCGCTTGACACCATTACCCGCCGCATCGAGGATCTTCCGGCCCTGCGCTGGCGAAACGCGACGAGGGCCGTCCGCGAAGACGACGCCTATGTAGCTTGCGCCAATCTCGGCGGCGAGGGCCGCGTCTGCGGGACGCGTCATGCCGCAGAACTTAACCTTTGCGAGCACCACCAGTCCGCGCAACGCCCGTGAGAGAGCGCACCGCCGCTTCAGGATCGCTCGCGCCCGACAGCTCAGAGCCAACGAGAACCGCATCCGCGCCCGCAGCGGCAACGCGCATGACATCGGCGGCTGATTTCACTCCGCTCTCCGCGATCGCGACCACGCCCCTCGGAATGAGTGGGAGAAGCCTGAGCGACGTCTCGGCATCGATCTCGAGGGTCTCCAGGTTTCTGTTGTTGACTCCGATCATGCTGGCATTCAGTGAGAGCGCGAGGTCGAGCTCCCGCTCGTCGCGCACCTCAACCAGAATCTCGAGTGCCACGTCCTCTCCCGCGCTCATGAGATCCTTGAGGCGCGCCGGAGGCACGGCTCGCGCGATCACGAGCGCCGCCGAAGCGCCAAGGGCTTTCGCCTCGAGAATCTGCGAAACCTCCACGTGAAAATCCTTTTTGAGCAAAGGCAGAGCGACTGATTTTCGCGCGAGAACGAGATCGGCGGGCGAGCCGCCGAATCTGGAGGGCTCGGTGAGGACGGAGATCGCAGCGGCGCCTCCTGCCTCGTAGGCCCTGACCTGCCGAGCGAGATCGAGACCGGGGTTGATTGCGCCTTTGGATGGCGACGACCGCTTCACCTCCGCTATCAACCCGACCCGCTGTCCCTGAAGAGCAGCGCGGAACGACGGAGCGGGGCCGACTCCGCGCGCCATGCGCTCGAGCTCAGCCAGTCGAGGGAGAGTTGCGGCCCGGGCACGTGCTTCGTCCGTCAACTCACCGAGGGTGCCCGTCGGTGGCGTCCAGGCAGAAAAAGCTTGCGCTTCGGTTGATGTTCGGCTAACGTAGGAATTCGGCAAATGTTCGGTGGGATCGGCGGACCGGTCCTGTGTCAAAACCAGCCGCGGAAAAGGGATATGTCGCTCACAAAACGCCAACGGGAGATTCTGACTTACCTCGCCACCTACTCCGACGAGCACGGCTACGCGCCGAGCTTCGAGGAGATTGCCACACAGTTTAACTATAACTCCCTCGCCACCGTGCACGAACATCTCACGAACCTCGAG
>JADGQU010000284.1 GCA_017881545.1 Gemmatimonadaceae bacterium | reverse complement strand
TCGTAGCCGGTGCAGAGTCCGATCCTGTCCAGCGTGTCGAGCACGTCGAGCTTCGTGACGGCGAGGTCGGTGAGTCCGTTCACGCGAGCAGCGTAGCGGACAACCACGCCGTCGAACCAGCCACAGCGGCGCGGACGGCCCGTCGTCGCTCCGAACTCGTTGCCGAGCTTCCGAATCTCTGACTGCAAGGGCTCGTCGAACTCCGTGGGCAGTGGCCCGTGACCGACGCGCGTCGTGTAGGCCTTGACCACGCCGATGACCGAGTCGAGCTCGCCGGGCGCGATCCCCACTCCGGTTGCCGCTCCGCCGGAAGTCGTGCTGCTCGACGTGACGTACGGATACGTGCCGTGATCGATGTCGAGGAGCGAGCCCTGCGCGCCCTCGAGCAGCACCGCGGCGCCGCCGACGATCGCGCGGTGGATCTTGAGACCCACGTCTTCGGCCAACGGCATGAGACGCTTCGTGAACCGGTCCAGAACTCCGAGCGTGTAATCGACATCCGCGCGCTTCGCGCCCGCCATCGAGAGCTGGATGTTGGCGTGCGCGACTCCGCGCTCGACCAGCTTTCTCAGCCTCTCCGGGTTTCGCAGGTCGAGGACGCGGATCCCGCGCCGGCCGAATTTGTCCTCGTACGCCGGACCGATCCCGCGCCCGGTGGTCCCAATCTCCTTGCTGGCCGAGCTCTGGCTGTCTACCAGCTTGTGATACGGCAGCACGAGGTGCGCACGATCACTCACGTAGAGGCGACCCTCGACATCAATTCCGTCCGAGACGAGCTCGTCTATCTCCGAGAAGAGCGTCTCGACGTCCAGAACGACTCCGTTTCCAATCGCGCACCGCACGCCCGGGTGGAGAATTCCGCTCGGAATCTGGTGGAGGACGAACGACTTGTCGGCGATGTGCACGGTGTGGCCGGCGTTGGCGCCGCCCTGATAGCGAACTACCCAGTCGGCACGCTCGGCGAGAACGTCAACGAGCTTACCTTTGCCCTCGTCCCCCCATTGGGCGCCGACGACGACGATGGTGCGTGTTTTTGAATCGAACATTCAATCCGGGGGGATGGGAAAAGCAAACGCCCCGAGAGCATCGGGGCGTTGGTTCAATCTACCTCCCAGAGGGTGCGTGTCAACGCTCGGCGGGAGGCGGAGGCGGGACCTGGTCGACGACCCGCGGCGGATCATCCGGCCGGACGACGCTCTTGATTGGCAGGACCACCGTGAAGGTCGAGCCCTTTCCGTAGACGCTCTCCGCGAAAGCCTGTCCGCCCAGGGCGTCAACGAGCTTCCGGGTGATGCTCAGTCCCAGTCCGGTGCCACCGAACTCGCGCGTCCTGGATTGGTCGACCTGTCTGAAATCTTCCCAGATCGACTCGATATCGTCCTCGCGGATTCCGATTCCCGTGTCGCGGACGTCGAACCGCAGATCCTCTTCATCCCTCGACACCGTCACCCAGACGCCGCCGTAGTGGGTGAATTTCACGGCGTTCGAGAGCAGGTTGAGCAGAATCTGCTTCACCTTGGTGCGGTCGGTGTGGAGCCTGAGATCGCCCGACGGTAGCTCGATGCTCAAGGTGAGCGCTTTCTTCTTCACCATTGGCTCGATCTGCTGCGAGATCTCGGTCATGATGTCGCCGAGCGTCACATCGTCGAGATGCAGGGGCATCCGGCCGGCTTCGATCTTGGCCAGGTCGAGAATGTCATTGATCAGCGCCAGCAAGTGCTGCGCGGCGCCCTGAATGCGGTTGAGTCCTTCTTCCTGCCTCGGCGTGAGATCGCCGTAGATCCGGTCGAGCATCAGCGATGCGTACCCGATGAGCGCGTTGATCGGTGTCCTCAGCTCATGCGACATGCTGGCGAGGAATTCCGACTTGAGCCGGTTCGCTTTTTCCAGCTCGCGCGACTGCCATTGGAGGCGCGTGTTCTGCTCGGCGAGATCGCCGGTTGCGGCCTGAATCCGCTCCTCGAGCTGGCTCGAGAACGTCTTGAGCTCTTCGTAGAGACGCTCGTTCTCCGCCTGCTCGGTGAGGTCATGCAGCACCGACACGATCGCCAGCGGCTCGCCGCGACGATTGAGGATTTTGCCGGAGACCACTTCGACCGGAAGCTCGACGCCCGACTCCGGAATGTGGAGCTTCATCTGCTCGCGATGCGCCAGCGCCGGGCTGATCGTGAAATCCGAGATGAAGGTCGTGAACTTGGTGTCGTTCGCCTGAACCATGGCCGCCCGATCCCAGCTCTCGCTGTCGTCGGACTCGAACAGCTGCTCGGCCTCCTTGTTCATGAGGATGATGTTCGAGCGGTCGTCGGTCACGAGGATCGGGTCGGCAACGTTTTCCAGAATGAGGTTGAGGCGGTCGCGCTCGCGCTTCGCATCGATCTCGGCCAGCCGCACGCGCTGCACCTGCCGCTCGAGCTCGTTGGCGGCGCGGCGAAGATCCGTCACGTCGCGCAGCACCGAGACTGTCGAACCGGTGTGACCTCCTTCACCGGGGCCGAGCGCGTGGGTCAACACCTCGAACAACAGGTCGGTGCCCTCATCGGGGTCGACGAGATTCAGCTCGCGTGAGCCGGCAGTCTCCTTCGCGCCCATGGCGGCTTTAGAGAGGTGCGAGGTGAACAACAGGTTGTTGATTTCCACCGCGCGGCGTCTTCCCTCGGAGTCCTTGTCGCTGGTCGACAGTATGTGCTCGGCGCGCTGATTGTGGGCAACGATGTCACGCTCCGCGTTGATGATCACGATCGGATCGGGAAGCGAGTTCATGATCGTGGTCAGCATCTCACGCTGCTGGTCGAGCCGGCCGGTCGAGAGCCGGAATTCCTCGACGGCGGCCATGCGCGCCAGTACCGGTCCCGCCAAGGCCGCGGCGTTCACGAGCGCCGCCAGCGTCTCATCGTCTACCGAAGCCTCGAGAAGAGCAACGCCGCCGGGCGCATGACCGAGCTTCCTGCGGCGATCGACCGAGGCGCGCCGTCTTACCTGGCAGCCATGCAGCTGCACGAGATCAAGCTCGGTGTCGCTGAGGAGGTGTGGGGCGCCCCGGAACTGCGGCTGCGGGAACGGGATTGCGGTCCATTCACCGAATGGAATTCCGTGTAGAGGCTCCACTCCAGCGTAGCTCACGGGGTGAAGCGAGAGCGCCGCAACGGTGAGAGGATTCGAAAGGTCGTCCGTTGGAATGGAGATCGTGGGAAGGGTGTCGCCGTCGAATCCGATGCTGGCGGTGTTGATGAAGCGTCGGGGCGGACTGTCCAACGTCACCGCCAACGCCCTGCGCGCGCCGACAATGTCGGCGAACTGCGCGAGCATGAAGGTGGCGGCTGCTTTGGAATCGGGCGCTTCGGAGATTGCGGAGAGGAGCTCCGCCAGGCGCTCTCCGCTGAGTTGCGGGTTGATGGCTACCGCGGCGCTCTCACGCTTGGAGTCGCTCAAGTCGCCGCTTCAGTTCGAGGCGCTGACGCTTTCGGCTGCGGTCATTTTTTCGTCGGCAGGGGAAAGTTATTCCGCGGTTGAAAAGTTACTTCGCGGCTGAAATGAATATCCAAACGCCAATCGTGAGGCCAATTCCGATCTTGAGAACCGTTGATACCACCCGCCCGATCAACGCTCCCTTGGCGACGCGGGTCGCATCAGCTGCTGACGATCCACCCGTAAATTCCGCAATGAGCGCTCCAAGGAAAGAGCCGATGAACGCGCCAATCACCGATCCAATGATCGGCACGGGAATCCCGACCATCGCTCCGACGATGCCCCCAAGAATCGCACCCCAACCCGCGCGGCGCGAGCCGCCGTACTTCCGGGCGTAGCGGCCGGTAAGGGAGAACTCGAGCAGCTCGGCGACGAACGCCAGCACCGCGCCGGCTATCAGGGTGACCCAACCGATCGGCTCACCCGGGACGATCAAATTATACGTGACAGCCGTCGCCACCATTATCCAAAGGCCCGGGAGGCCCAGGACTATCAGGATTAGCGACAGAATGATAACGGCAGCGAGAATCAGCAAATGCATCAGCCCAGTTCCTTGGCTAGAGCAGAAAGGAGGGCGCCCGCTTCCGCGGCGCCGCTTCCCGTAAACACATTGGAATTATCGCGCCGGGTATGGATGCGCGCGAGAGTGGACAGGGTTCCTCGGCTCA
>JADGQU010000283.1 GCA_017881545.1 Gemmatimonadaceae bacterium | reverse complement strand
TGACGCCCTTGAGCAGCACCGTCTGGCAGCCCAGCGAAACGCCGGCTCTCGACAGCCGGTCCAGCGCGGCGACAGACGCCGGCGTAAGCTCGCTCGGGTGATTGAAATGCGTGTTCATGAAGATCGGATGGTACTTCTGCACCATCTCGCAGAATTCCGGCGTGATCCGCTCCGGCAGGTGCGAGGTGATGCGGCTTCCGATGCGAATGATCTCGATGTGCGGAATCGCGCGAAGCTGCTGGAAGAGATACTCCAGCCTGCGGTCGCTCAGCATCATCGGGTCGCCGCCGCTCATGATGACGTCGCGGATCTCCGTGTGCTCGCGGAGATACTTGAAGGCGGAATCGTACTGATTGAGCGGAATCTTCTCCGGATCGCCGACCTTGCGGCGCCGCGTGCAGAAACGGCAGTAGGACGCGCAAATGGGGCTCACCAGAAACAGTGCGCGGTCCGGGTAGCGGTGCGTGATGTTCGGCACCGGCGAATCGCCGTCCTCATCCAGCGAATCGATCACGCCGTCGACGACGTCGAGCTCCTCGACCGTCGGAACATACTGCTGCCACATCGGATCGCCCACTTCCTTGATCTGATCGAGAGCAGCCGGCGTGATTCGCATCTGGAAGTTGTCGAAAGCCGGCTTCAGCGCCTCGACGTCGATGACGTCGTGCCCGAACTTGTCCGCCAGCTTCTCGAGACTTGCGATGCTCTGATCCTTGATGATCTGTTGCCAATCGCTCATGCGTGCACCACTCCGGCCCCGTGAAGGGCGTTGTAGATGATCGGAACTTCCTTTCAGCCCAGGCCGGACAGCCTGAGGGTCTTCGCCCAGCGCTCCGTGTAGTTCTCTCCGCGCTTCGCGAGCGCGCAATCGCAGATACGTCGGATCAGGTCGGAATATCCGACGGTCGCGACGCCGGCCATGCGCGCCAGTCCGGCGTTTGGCGAGATATCCGGATTCGCGTTCACCTCGAGCAGCCACGGGCGGCCCGATTGGTCGATGCGGAAATCGCAGCGGCCGTATCCCTCTCCACCCACTACGCTCCAGGCGGTGCGGGCGATGGAGATGAGCTCATTGGCCAGATCTTCGGAAAGATCGGCTGGGCAATTCGGCTTGGCGCCAAGATCTTCATCGCTCCCGGTCTCCCACTTGGACCGATAGGAGACGATGTGCCACATCCCGCGCGGCATCTGGGCGAAATCGATCTCCGCGATCGGCATCACCTCGTCGCCGACGATGCCGACGTTCACCTCGCGGCCGGGGATGAAGCGCTGAACCAGCACCTCGTCCCAGCCCTCGAACATCGCCTCCACTCTGGCCGAGAGAGCGCGCATGCTCCTGACGACCGACCGCTGCTCGATTCCGACTGAGGCATCTTCGGCGACAGGCTTGCAGATGGCAGGGAATCCAACGCTCGTGACCTCGTCGCCGCGCCGCACGTGTGCCCAGCGAGGCACCGGCAGTCCGGCGCGGTCGAGCACTCCGTTGACGACGTTCTTTCTCAGCGTGAGCGCGGTAGTCCAGCTGGAGCTTCCGGTGAAAGGGATTCCAAGGAGCTCGAGCACCGAGATGACCATCGGCTCGTATATGGCCTCTCCGTCAATCCCTTCGACGAGGTTGAAGATCAGATCGAACTTTCCCTTGCGGACGCGCTCGACCCAGCGGCCGTCGTTGCTCACGGGCACGCGCACGACCTCCGTCGCCCAATCCAGCAGCGCGGTCTCCACAGCTTCGATGGAGTCGAGCAGCTGAACCTCGGGAGCTTTCCCGAGGGCCGAGAGGCCATCGAACAACAAGGCGATTCTCATCGCGCGTTCCTCCGTCTGGTATCGGTCACGCCGATCCGCTGGCGGCGAGCGCTGAAGCGCCCTGAGCTCCGCTGACCCGCGAGAGGGAGTGATCGAGATCGACTCCCTGCCGCGCCGCAGCGTACTTCAGACAATTCTGAATGAGCTCCTCATAGCCGATTCCCGCCGCACGTGCGGCCTTCGGCAAACACGAATTGTCCGCTGGGTCGGGAAGAATTCCCGGCAGCGGATTCACTTCGAGCACGTTCGGGTTTCCGAAAGCATCGAGGCGGACATCGATTCTCGCCCAGTCTCTGCAGCCGAGCACACGGAAAGCATCGAGCGTTACTCGCTCAATAGACGCCTGAAGCTCACGTGTGATACGCGCCGGACACTGGAAAATGTCGAGCGGATTCTCGGGACGATCCCAGACGAACTTTGCGTCGAAGCTGTAAATCGGGAGAGCGCCCTTGGGCAGCGTCTCGAAATTCATCCCGACGATCGGCAGCACCGTCGCCTCGTCGCCGTTGCCGAGCACCGCGCAGGTGAACTCGTTCCCGGGCAAATACTCCTCGACGAGAACGGGCTGCTTGTAGTTCTCGAGGAGGAACTCCGCTTGCCTGATGAGGTGCTCGCGATCGAAACAGAGATTGCTGTCGGTGATTCCCTTGGACGACCCTTCGTGGAGCGGCTTGACGAAAAGAGGGAGGTTCAACTTTTTCAGGACGCCTTTGAGATCATCGAGCTTCTCAACGACCGCGAAAGGCGGCGTCGGGATTCCGTGGAAGGCGAGCGTCTCCTTCGTTCTCGCCTTGTCGAGGCAGAGCGACAGCGTGAAGGGATCGCTTCCGGAGTAGGGAATTCCGAAAAACTCGCAAATCGCCGGAACGTGGGCTTCACGATTCACCCCGTGAAATCCTTCGGCGATGTTGAAGACGATATCGGGCCGGGTCAGGCGGAGCTTCTCCGGAAAATCCTCATTCGCCTCGAGGCGGACGACTTTTCCAAGGAGTGAGAGGGCGGATTCAACGGCGGCGATCGTGGTGGGGCTGTCCCACTCGGCGAACTCGTCGCGGCTGACTAGCTCCAGTATCGAGCGATGAACGTTGTTACTAGGAGGCTCTTCATCGGGGCGCGGAAGCTCCCCGTCTTCCTGACGGCCGCCCTCAGATATCGGGCTGGTGAGCTCTGTTGGCTCAGGTTTTTGGTTGTAGGCAAGACCGATCAGAGTCATCGACACCCTACGAGAATTCTATCGATCGAATCATTGATGACGAGTATATAAACGCAATCGATATGGCGCAATAATTATTCCGCGTTTTCGAAAGAAAGTTTTCTCGCAAAACAACTTTTTTCGAGGCCGGAGAATTTTTTTGAGTAAGAGGGCGATCACCGAAGCCGATTCTGAAGATCGGACCCAGTCGGCGGGAAGTCGCACCCTTCGACGGAAAATCGCAACTCTTCAGAGGGGAATCGCGGCTTTCAGAGGAAAAATCGCGGCTTTCAGGCGGAGGTCGCTGGAGAGATTTCCGTAATTTGCAGAGTCGTCGAGTGGAGGCCGCAGCCCCGTGCCGGTCCGCTCAGAGCCCCCGGCAGGTAGTCTTCAGTTTCTTCCTAGACTTTGTGGTAAACGATCCGCGCCGCCTCGCGACGATCCTCGGCCTGGTAAATCTCGAAGTCCGAGAAAAAGGCGGGAGTCTCCTTATGGAGAAGCTTTAGGATCGCGAGGGCGCAGCGGCGGATCTCCAGCTCGGCTCCCTCGCTCGAGCGGAGCTCCAGCATCGTTCTCCAGGCTCTCGCGTTGGCGGTCACCACGATTTTCGTCTCGGTCGAGTTGGGCAGAACTCCTCTCGCCGCCTCTCTCGCCATTTTCCGGCGATGGACCTTGTCGGCAACCCAGCCATATCGCTCCATCAGATGTTCGACGAGTCGAACATAGCTTTTCTGGGCCTGGTCGATCTGGGTCCGCCATTCGTTTTCGAGCGCCTCGTCTCCGATGATCGCCGGCGGAACGACGAAGTTGGCCTCCGACTCGTCGACATAGCGCTGACTGAGCTGACTATAGGCAAAGCCGGCGCGATGGCGGACCAGCTCGTGGGTAAGTGAGCGACTCACGCCTTCGAGCAGGATGGAGTAGTTCGCGTGCTCGAGAACGCTTCCGTGTCCCTGCTTCTTGATGTTCTCCAGGTAGTCGCGCGTCGCGCGGTTGGCCGGATTCTTCTGGCTCATGTAGCAGAGACGGCCGGCAAACTCCGCGAGCCTCTCGCCATCGGTGCTCTCTCCGAGCCAGCGGACGTTCAGGTGATCGGGCTCGATGAAGACTGGGCGGGCGAGGAGGGTTACTACAGGCTCTAT
>JADGQU010000282.1 GCA_017881545.1 Gemmatimonadaceae bacterium | reverse complement strand
TAAGGGGGGCCTCGCGAGCAGGTGCTTCACTAACGGGTGCTTCGCGTGCGGGTGCATCGCGTGCGGGTGCATCGCGAACGGGCGCCTGTCGAACGGGCGGCTCGCGAACAGGTGCCTCGCGAACGGGTGCCTCGCGAACGGGTGCCTCGCGAACGGGGCCTTCAATTGACTCGCGGTTGCGCGATGGCTCGGGCGGCAGCGGATGATCCACCGGCGAGCCGCCAGTGTCCGGGCGATCGATCGACGGCGGGCGCGACACAGCCGGCTCTCGAGCGGGCCTATCGATTGACGGCTCTTCTCTGCGAGGTGTCGCCGCCATCTCAGGATGAGCCGCCTGATCCAGGGCCTCGATCTCGGCGATGCGGTCCTTGAGCACCTGATCGTCGGGGCGTGACTCGACGAGCTGATGGTACACTCTCAGCGCGAGCTGCCTGTAGCCTTGCTGCAGATAGAGCTGGGCCATCGTTTCATTGACGAACGGCTCGGGGCCGGGACCCGAGAACATGCGGTCGTCTTTTTTTGATTCATTGCGCTCGTGCACGTTCGCGCCGGGCGGCGGCGTCCACGTATCGAGCGCGTCTTCATCGTCGGATCTCGAGCTCGTCGCGCCCGCGAGCGCCTGCGGAGGAGTTTTGCCGGTCAGACCTTCAGTGCCGACCGGCTCGGGGGGCACCTCCGGCTCGGATCCGTGTAGCCCCTCGGCACCCGTCAGCTCGTCCTGCCTGCCACCGCGGAGTCCTTCGGCGCCCAATCCGTCGTCGGGCAGGCCGGCTTCGACCGGATCGCTTGGCTGGACGGGATCGGCTGGATAGTGTCGCTCGAGTCCCTCTGGTGGCGCAGCATCGGAGCCCGTCGGGGGCGACGTCGCATCAGCGGTCGTCGCGGAGGGCGATGCCGCCGCCGAGAAAGCGACCGGCTCAGGAGCCGAAGTGTCGGAAGTTGTTTCCGCCGCGATGGGCTGCGAAGACTGATCGGATTCGGCGGGCTGCGAAGACTGATCGGATTCGGCACTCCCCGCGGAGATCGGGGCGCCGTCTGCGTCGGTTATGTACGGGATCGCCTGGTCGCCACCGTCCGCGTCGACGCCGGGTATTTCCCGCGGAGTGGAAACCGGCGCCGCATCAGCGGCCTCGTCGATCTCGGTTACGAGCGCAATCACCGCGGTGTCCTTGGGATCGGCATCGAGCAGTCGCGAGTACCATTTGCGCGCCTCGACGGTTTCGCCTGCCTGGAGCGACATGTCGCCCAGCGATCTCAGCGCGATGAGATTCTCGGGATCCAGGGTGAGCGCGCGCGCGAACACCTGTCGAGCTTCATCGAACTCACCGGATTCGTAGAGCGACTGCCCGTACACTATCTGTCCGCTCATGTGGCTGGGCATCTGCGCGAGCTGCGACCGGCAGATCTCTATCGCGCGCTTGGGCTGCCCGCCCTTGCGGTATTCGTTCGCGAGCGGAGCGAAGTACCGTCGGGGGTTCTCCTCGAATTTTTCCTGCAACTCCCGCAACCGGTCGTAATCCATCGCTTACCTCGGTTCAATCCGCCACAACTTCCCGGAACTTCGGTTTCACGCTTCGGTACCAACCTGAAAGATGCAGCAATCTCTGCGTTCGCGCGACTTGCATCTCGGTCACCCAAACTCATAGCTTACAAGGCTATACGCACTTCGCCCCAGCGACCGGGGTCCCCTCAATTCGTGTAAGGAGCAGCGCCCTTGTTGCAGCAAATGCGGGCTTCCGCAAAATACATCTGGATCATCATCGTCGTGCTGTTTGTCGGCGGCTTTCTCCTCGCGCAGACATCGGGTCTGCTCGGCAGAGCGCCGGTTACGAACACTACCGCCGTCGCCTCGGTAAATGGAGAGGACATCCTCGCCACCACCTGGTATCAGGCAACGCAAAATCTCGAACAGGACGAGACTCAGCGCAGCACTCAGCCGATCTCCCTCGACGAGAGAGCGCGATTGATGGACCAGGCCTTCGAACAGCTGGTGAGTGACGCCCTTCTCCGTCAGGAGTACAAGCGCCGCGGCATCACTGTATCAGACGACGAAATTGTCCAGGCGGCACGCTACAGCCCGCCGCCCCAGCTCATGCAGGCCCCCGATCTCCAGACGGATGGCCAGTTCGATCCGGCCAAATACCAGCGATTCCTCGCCAGCCCACTGGCGAAACAGAACGGGCTCCTCTCCCAGCTCGAGCAGTACTACCGCACGGAAGTCCCGAAGGAAAAGCTCTTCGACCAGGTAGTGAGCGACATCTACCTCTCCGACGAGCAGCTGTGGCGCCGGTTCCAGGATACGCACGATACAGCGCAGGTTTCATTCGTGGCGTTCGAACCGGAGCGCATCCCCGACTCCGCCGTTCGCGTGAGCGACGACGAAGTGCGCGCGTACTTCGACACCCACAAGAAGCTGTTCGATCGCCCGGGCACGGCGAAGGTTTCCATCATCATTGTCCCAAGATCGGTCACCGCCGCGGACTCCGCCGCGGTGCGCACTCACCTACTCGCGCTGAGATCGAGAATTCTGGGTGGTGAGAAGTTCGAAGATATCGCGCGCGCCGAGTCAGTCGACTCGGTGTCCGCCGCCAATGGCGGCTCCCTCGGCAAAGGCCCGAAAGGACGGTTCGTCCCGGCGTTCGAGACAGCCGCGTACGCGCTCAAGACCGGGGAACTCTCTCAGCCTGTGTTGACGCAGTTCGGGTATCACCTGATCAAGGTCGATGCGCGCAAGGGCGATACGATAACCGTGAGCCACATTCTGCTTCGCATCCAGCAGAGCGATTCAGCCGCGGCCAGGACCGACCGCCGCGCTGATTCTCTGGCGCGCATGGCGGCGTCGACGGATCAGCCGGCGAAGTTCGATGAGGCGGCCCGCGCTCTCCAGATTCCGGCAATCAAGAGCCCGGTGGTCGAGGGCAACGCTCTGACCGTGAACGGTAAGTACATCCCGAGCGTAGGCCCGTGGGCGTTCCAGGGCGCGAAGCCCGGCGAGACGAGCGAGCTGTTCGACGCCGACGATGGCTACTACCTCGCGCGTCTCGATTCACTCACTCCGGGTGGAACTCTCTCGCTCGACCAGGCGAAGCAAGACATTCGCACCTACCTGCTGCGGCAGAAGAAAATCGATGCGCTCGTGCCGCAGGCAGGAAACTTCGCGAAGGTCGCGGCGGCAAGCTCGCTCGAGCAGGCGGCAAAGCTCATGGGCCTGCAAGTGGTCAGCACGAAGCCGTTCACTCGCGTGACCGGAGTGCCCGAGCTGGCGCAGGCGCCGGAAGCAGTCGGCGCGGCTTTCGCGCTTCCCCTTCACACCGTCGGCGAGCCCATTCGTTCGACCGGAGAAGTTGTGGTCGAACGCGTGGACAATCGCATTCCCGCGAGTCGTGCCGCGTTCGAGGCTCAGAAGGCAACGCTGCGCGCGCAGGCGCTTCAGCAGATGCGGCAGCAGAGAGTCAGGGAGTTTCTCAGCAACCTCAGGTCGGTGGCGAAGGTCGATGATAAGCGGAAGCAGGTTGAGGCATCGGCGCGGCGCACCACTCAATAGCTAGCTACTTGTTCGTTTCACTTCCCGCATCTGTCAACTGAACAGGCGGGAACTGTGAACGGCAACTGAACGGGCGGAAACTGAACGGCAACTGAACGGGCGGGAGGCGTCAGTAGCATAGGCGCCAGTTTGTTAGTTCACTACGCCGGGACTTTCCTCCGCGCGCGACAAACTGACTGCCCTTCGCGCTAAAGGATGCTGGGGAGACCCAATCGCGTTGCGTGTTTTAGTGCGTGAGCGATTTCAAGAAGTTGAAGGTCTGGCGGAAAGCGCATGCGCTCGCGCTGAATGTCCATCGCGTCTCAACGCGAATCCGAGGCGCCGACAACGCCTCGCTGCGCAATCAGATGCAGCGCGCGGCGATGTCTATCCCGACCAACATCGTAGAGGGTACGGGCCAAAAGAGCGGGATTGGATTTGCTCGATTTCTCAGCATTTCCCTCAATTCGACAACCGAGCTCGAATACCATCTGATCGTCGCCCGCGACACGCGCGCAATCACGGCCAATGACTTCCAGCCGCTCTCGGCTCAGACAATTGAAGTGCGAAAGATGCTATATGGTTTGCGCAACCGCGTGCTGGTTTTACCGCGAACGC
>JADGQU010000281.1 GCA_017881545.1 Gemmatimonadaceae bacterium | reverse complement strand
TGGCATGAGGACCACGTAAAGAGCCATGATCAGGACGACATCGATGGCGAAGACGGTGAGATTACTGGCGGTACCCAGACGAAAGAGCCGTTCGTGCGCCATGATGTTCCGCGCCGTTTGCGCGGCATCGTGGAAGGCGATGAGTTGGGTGCGTACATAGAACTCGGCGAAGATCGCCGGCGGCAGCGCCAACAGATAAGACAATCCCACAACTGTCGCTGCCTTGCGTTGTGATTCGTCGATGGTGCCGATTGTCATTACGCTTCCTCACCGTCTCGGTGCCGGCTAACGCATCCAAGCTCATCGGCTTGGAGCCGGCCGCGAAATACTAACGCATTCTGGATGCAGCAAGTTGCGGCTCCAGGTCGGTTGGGCGGCGCGAGCGGCGCCTGGTCGCCGAGCGCAGCCGCCGATGTGAACCCGGTTCACTACATTCGGCCACCACCCGTCGGGATCCCTCGCTCGACGCTCGCGAGGACAGCCTGGCGATGGCCCGAGTCTCGCGACGCCCAACGGCGTATGAGTTCAGCGGCAATACCCGGTCGAACGCCCGGGTATTGTCCGCTGTAACGAGGGGTCAGCCGTCTGGTCACGATTGGTCAGGAGGACGAGGCGGGCGCAGAAACGGGAGTAGGGCTCTCACCTGGCGCCGGTACTCGGCATACGCAGGGCCAAGACTGCCGACGAGCATCTCGTCTTCCACCTTGATGCGATAGCTGTATGCCGCCGACGTGGAGAGGAGAGATGCAATCAACGTCGCTCCGTTTCCTGATGCGAGCGCGATGCCGTTGAGGCAGAGAAGTGATCCGAGGTAACCCGGATGACGGACCCATCGATAAGGTCCGCTGCGCTCGATGGTGTGCCCTGTTTGTACGAGTAGGGTCCTCGTGTAGCGCTCGCGTAGTGTTAACACTGCCAACAGGCGGAGCGCAAGACCGAGAACGCCCAGCACGACGCCGACCCAGGCAACGAACGGCAGATCAGGAAGGACCGCTTCGCGGAACCACACCGGAAGGCAGGACGGAGAGCCGGGTGAATGTGCCTTCAATGCGAACGCAAACCCCAGCACCGGGACCGCCGCAGAGATCGAAACTGCCAAAGTGCTGTAGCGATCGGAGGCGCCCGTGCGATGAGTGCGAGCGCGCGAGCCGAATCGAAGTTCGGACTGAATTGCGTACAGCAGAAGTACGGCCAACCCACCAAGACGGTAGGCGGGAAGGGCGGCGAAGCGTGAGATCAGGTCTGACATGGTACTAACATGATCGTAATTCGAGACGCCCAATGCATATTGAAAGTCCGCCCCTTCCTGTACCTTTGGAATCGCCAAACACCAAACGAAAGGAAGGGGCGGCTGCCATGAAACAACAACAGGCGATTCAGTATCGCGATCGCGCATATGCTCCGTTAGGATGCATCCATCGCAACGCCTTCGAGAATGACCGACATCGAGTCAACCGCCGCCACTCTCCCCGCGCCATTGCAGAACACGCGCGGACGCGTGATCTTCGCCAGTTTGATCGGTACCACCATCGAGTTCTACGACTTTTATGCGTATGCCACGGCGTCCGTGCTCGTGTTCCCGACGCTCTTCTTCCCTCGGGCCAGCGAGATTCACGCGATCTTGAGCGCCTTCGCCATCTTCGGTGTGGCATTCGTGGCGCGGCCCCTGGGATCGGTCCTGTTTGGACATCACGGAGACAGGCTCGGTCGCAAAGGCACCCTGGTCATCTCCCTCTTAGTCATGGGCATCGCAACATTCCTCGTCGGATTCCTTCCCGCGGCCACCGGCTCGCTGGTCGTGCTCGCTCCTCTGATGCTCGTGCTGCTGCGTTTCGCCCAGGGACTCGCTCTTGGCGGCGAGTGGTCAGGAGCGGCTCTCCTGGCCACCGAGAACGCTCCCGCAAACAAGCGCGCCGTGTATGGCACCTTTCCGCAGCTCGGCGCGCCGATCGGCTTCATCCTGGCCAACACGGTTTTTGTCGGACTGCAGAGGTTCCTGACTCCGCAGCAGTTCATGGACTGGGGCTGGCGGGTCCCGTTCTTTCTGTCCGCCTTCATGGTGCCCGTGGGACTCTGGGTCCGACTGAATCTCATCGAGTCCATCTCGTTTCAGAAGGTCGTCGAGAACCAGAAGATCGAGCGCTCTCCCTTCATGGCCACTATGAAGAACCACGGGCGGAGCGTCGTGGCGGGCACGTTCATCATGCTGGCCACCTACGTCATCTTCTACCTGATGACGTCATTCACGCTGACTTACGGAACGGCGCCCGCCACCGTGGAGCAAGCAGCCGCGGCCGCCGCGGCGAAGGGAAAGGCGTTCGACCCGGCGGGATTCGTGCCGGGACTGGGGATCGCGCGCGCCGAGTTCCTGACGATGCTCATCATCGGCGTCGTCTTCTTCGGCATCTTCACTGTGGTCTCCGGTCCCCTGGCGGAGAAGTTCGGCCGCCGCAGCTTCCTCATCGCAGTCACCACGGCCATCCTCGTCTTCGGCCTCTCCTGGACGCTCATGTTCGGTCCCGGACAAAGTGCAGTGATGGTCGGTCTGATCATCGGCTTCACGCTCACCGGCCTGTCCTTCGGTCCGATGGCCGCCATCCTGCCTGAATTGTTCCCCTCCAACGTCCGCTACACCGGCTCGGCCGTGGCGTACAACCTTGCGTCGGTGCTCGGCGCCGCCCCGGCATCGTTCGTGGCCATCGCTCTGTGGCAGGCCGGGCGAGGCAACACGCTGTGGGTTGGAATCTATCTGGCGCTCTCGGCCTCGTTGACGCTGATCGCGCTCTTCATGACCCCAGAGACGCGCGATACCGACTACGAGAACAACCTTGCGTAGCGGCGCGGCCATCTCGTTCGAACCGCAGGGCTCGGGTCCGCTGAGGTCGGTGGTTCAGGTCCACTTGTCCCGACGATCTCTCGATTTGTTGAAACGTCGGCCGCCTTTCGGCCGTCGTAAGACCTGGAGGCACAGAATGGAAGTGATCAAACGCATCGCTGTTGCCATTGCTTTGACTCTCGCTCCCGCAGCATTCGCGCAGACCTACATCGTTCCGGACGGCGATTGCGGTGCAATCACCCTCCACGCGACACGCGGCACCGATTTCCCGAACCTCGGCGAAACGATAGGCGCGGATCGTGTCAAGGACGCGTACTGGTCGAATTCACCCTCTGGGAAGCATCGCGATCTGCTGCGAGATAGAGTCGCGGTGAAACCGGCCGTCGGCCCCCGCTCGCTCGACTTCAACGCGAACGTCGGCCCCGACGACGGAGTGGTCATCGCCGCTGTCGAGCTCACACCGGCGGTCAGCGGCAACGAGACGCGGACCGAGCACGCGAAAGCGTTCATCTTCTGCGGAGCGATCGCTCCGATCGCTGAGTGGCAACGTTCCGCTGGCCTCGGCCTCGAGATTTTCCCGCAGTCGTGGAACGGGAGCAGGCCGCGACTGAAACCGGGCGACTCAATGTGGTTCATTGCCGTGGACAAGGCGACGAACAAACAGATTCGCGACGTTCCGATGGAGCTGTACCGCGCGGGCGACGGCCGTATTGGCGGCGTGCCCGCTCAATATGGAGGCATGACCTTTCCGTATCCAGAGCCGGGCCGCTACATGGTAACCACGACGTATCGCCGTCCCGATCCACAACAGCCGGAGCATTGGCTCGTCGACACGAGCACGCTGACGTTCGAAATCAAGTGACGCCGGTCGGAATGCGAGCAATGAAGGGCTATCCATCGCATTCGCGATGGCCGTCTCCGTTCCCTTCGCAGCGGTTCGTGTCGGGTGCAACCGCTTGTTAGGCGGCGATGACGAATCCTCAGCGAGCGGGCGCTACACCAAGAGTCTCGGTTTCGATGCGATGAAGCTCCTCGATGCAGGCTTCCATGTGAGCCATGACTGGGTCGCTCGCAAACTCCCTCGGTTGAGAGTCGTGAATTTCACGCAGCGTTAGAGCGATCCGGTCAACCGACTCGACGTCATGCTCGGCAATGGTGCCGAGCTCTCGCGAGAGCTGATTCAGAAAGTGAGCTCTGTCCGCATCGTCGTGTGATGCGACCGTCTCGTCGGCAATATATTCAACCAGCAGTCCGAACATCTCGGCGGGATCCGACCAGTCGATCAGGCTCATCGCGTCCGTCTCCTGCGC
>JADGQU010000280.1 GCA_017881545.1 Gemmatimonadaceae bacterium | reverse complement strand
GCACTTTCAGGTCGATGACCGCTGTCTGCCCTTTGAGGACCCTTGCCCATCCGCCGATGATCTGCCCGTTGATGGTGAGGATGTGGCCGCCAAGGAAATCCACGCCTTTCACGCCCGCGCCCCTCTGAGTCGACATCATTGCACTCCGGTTCTTGAGGCCGATGAAGTACTCGTCGTAGTTGGGAAGCAGGTGGGCTCGTGGTGATTTTGTCCTGATGCGGGCAGAAGTCGGAAACCAGTGTCCCCTTCCCTCGATGACCTCGTGATCCAGTTCTGATTCTGCCGCCTGCGCTCCCCTCTTTGCATCTGACTTCGTCAGACCCGACCACCATGCAAAGTCATGCACAGTCGCGGGACCGCGAGTGCTGAAGTACCTCTTCGCAAGCTCGAACAGCGCTTCGTCACGGTCCCGCACCTTTGCTCGCGGCGCACGCTCCTCGAGCAGGGCGTAGGTGTGCTGCTTTCCTCGGCGCGCGCCGCTGCAGATAAGTCCATCCAGCTCCGCGTGCATTACGAGACGCGCCAGCCGCTCCGTGCCTTCTGTCCGGATGCGCGCGTTTTGCATCGCTTGCGACAGCTCGGCGCGCGTAAGATGGTTGCCGCCCTGGAGCGCTTTCGTCATTACGGCCCTGCTCCGACGGAGTACGGCTTCGTCCAGCCCGAGCTTCCGATCATAGGAAGAGAGCACTGCCTTCACGCGTGGCCCCGTTAGCGCCAGCATCCAGCGAATGTCCTCTGCCAACACGAAATGCCACGTCGGGCGCAGAACGTGGGTGCGTAGAATCACGCCTTTATCGAGCTCCTTCTCGACCGTCGCGTCGGTAGCGTTGAGTGTTCGCTGGGCCAGGCCCCACTTGGCGAAGGCGTAGTCCTGAGCCTGAACTGCGCCGAGGAGCCGGACTATGTCGCTTGGCTTGTCCAGCGTTTCTCTGCTCAGATGCTGGTTGGCGAGACGCTGACCGCAGATGTCAAATCGAGGCATTGATCGATTTAGTCACCCGTGCTCTTGAGATACCGATCAACATTTCTCGCGAGACGTCGGGACGCGAGGTTGGCCTCGAACAAATGTCCGCGAAGGCTGTGGGTGTATCCCATGAAAAAGATGCCGGGACGACTGGTGGGATCTCCGGACAGATCGGCCGGCTCCCCGGAATTGTCCAACACGTCCTTAGTCTCGAGAAGATCGTTCAATCCCGTGCTGAATCCCGTTGCCGCAATGATGGCGTCAAAGGGTTCCGCGCTGCCGTCTTCGAAGACGGCTTCGGTGGCGGTGAGACGTACGAGCGCGGGGCGGATTTGTACCAGGCGACGCTTCAATGCGCTGACGAATCCGACATCTATGACCGGAACCCTTCGGGACGAGAAGGGGAACCACTTCGGCGTCCGGAGCCCGAGACGGGTGAGATCTCCCAGCACAATCCGCGCTGTCAGTCGTCCAAGCCGGTCAGCGACAGCGGACGGCAGAAAGCTCAGCATGATGCCCGTTCGCTGAACCGGCATCCCGAAGGGATCGCGCGGCACGATTGGCGGCGGCGTACGGATGGCGAGAGCTACGAACGCAGCTCCATTCTCAGCAAGATCAGTGGCGATCTCGGTTCCGCTGTTTCCGGCGCCGACGACGAGCACTCTTTTTCCCACGTATGGCGACGCGCTTCTGTAGCTCGAGGAATGCGTGAGATCACCCTGATATGTCGCGCGACCGTCCCACAGCGGCATTATCGGAATGCGGTACTGCCCGGTCGCGATGATGATGACGCGGCAATGCCAGTCGCCGCGATCGGTCGTGGCGACCCATGACGATGGCGTGCCCGGCTCTTGTCGAATTTTGTGGACCGGGCAGCCTGTCACCACCTGCACATCGAAATGGTGCGCGTATTCGCCGAGGTACGCTACGAATTCCTCGCGCGAGAGGTACCTGGGATAACGGCTGGGAATGGGAAAGTGCGCGAGTCCGGAGAATCCGCGCACCGTATGGAGATGCAACCGGTCGTAGCGCCGTGCCCAGGTGCCGCCCAGCTGCTCATCCTCCTCGAGAATGACCGACTTGATTCCAAGGCGCTCGAGCGCGCCCGCGGCGGAAAGACCCGACGCTCCCGCGCCTACAATGACGACAGTGGATTTTGGCAAAGGAGCTTCGTCAGTAGAGAATCAGCTTCACGCCCGCGACGATGAGCACCAACGAGAGCAGCTGCCGCAACACCGGTGCGGGCGCGCGTTTGCTTCCATAGGTCGCGCCGATCCAGCCTCCGATCACAGCGGCGGCGCCCCAGATCGGAACGCTGGGCGGGAGCTGTGCCACGCTCGAGAAATGTCCGAGCAGTCCGGCGATCGAGTTTGCGAGAATGAATGGCGCCGCCACGCCCGACGTCGCTCTCGTTTCCGCCCATCCCATGTACAGGAGCACCGGGCTCAGGAATATTCCGCCTCCAACGCCGGTGAGACCCGACAGAAATCCAATCGCCGCTCCAAAGGCAAGCGCGGCCCAGAGCGGCGGGGGATGCGTTTCTTTGGTGAGCGGCTTGAGCGACGAGCGAAACATCCAAATGGCGGCGTAAAGGAGCACCACTCCGACGACAATCTTGTACGTCCGAGCCGGCAGCATCGTTGCGCCGCCCGCGAACGCCGCCGGAATCGACGCTACCGCGAATGGCCAGAACAGTCGCCAGTTGAACAACCCCGCGCGATAAAACTTGAACGTCGCTACGCCGGCGACCAGGATGTTGAGGGCAAGCGCCGTTGGCTTCATGACGTCCGGCGCGAGACTGAACAGACCCATCACCGCGAGATAGCTGGACGCGCCGCCGTGCCCCACTGATGAATAGAGCGCGGCGCCTACGAAGAAGAGAATCGCGATCGCCAAAGTCTCTGAAACAGGCATTTACTATTGACGTATATTCTTGGTCCTGCTCACACGCCTCCCCAGCGAAGTTACATGACCGAATACGCGATCGACATAGTGAACGTCACGAAGCGCTACGCCGAACATACGGCCGTGCGCGATCTGACGTTGCGCGTTCCGACCGGAAGCGTGTACGGACTCCTCGGCCCCAACGGCGCCGGGAAGACCACGACCATCCGGATGATCCTCAACATCATCGCGCCGGACTCGGGGATGATTCACATCTTCGGGCGACCGTCGAACGATCCCGACATCACGGAGCGGCTCGGTTATCTACCGGAGGAGCGTGGCCTGTACCGGAAGATGCAGGTGCGCCGCGTTCTGAAGTTTCTGGCCGAGCTCAAGGGCGTGAAGGGCAGCGACGCGGACCGCCGCATTGACGAGTGGCTCGTGCGGCTGTCTCTCAAGACGCCCGAGAAGGATTGGGGCCTTTCGAAGATTGACGAGCTTTCGCGCGGAATGCAGCAGAAGGTCCAGTTCATCGGGACGCTGCTGCACGATCCCGATCTCGTCATTCTCGACGAGCCGTTCAGCGGGCTCGATCCTATCAACGCGCAGGCGCTCAAGGACACGGTCGTCGAGCTCAAGAAGCGGGGGAAGACCGTGATCTTCAGCACACATCTCATGGACAACGCCGAGCGGCTGTGCGATTCGGTCTGCATCATCGCGCGGGGCGAGAAGGTGCTCGACGGAACCGTGACCAGTGTAAAAGAAGAGCATGGACAGCGAAACGTCGCGCTGGCGCTCGAGGGCGACGGAATGGCCGGTGTGGCGGCGATACTGCGCGACCACGCCTTGGTGAAGCGCGCTGACGACTCTAACCGGTTTTTCGAGATCGAGATGGCGCCCGGTGCCGATCCCCAGGCGCTGTTGAGGCGGATCGTCGAATCGGGAGCTTCGGTCCAGAGATTCGAGATGATCCAACCGTCGCTGCACCAGATTTTCCTTCAGAAAGTCGGCGCGAGCGGCATTGAGGAAGGGATGACCGGACATGGCTAAGCTCTGGGCGATCATAAAGCGCGAGTACCTCGAGCGTGTCCGGTCGAAGTGGTTTCTGATCGCTACGTTTTTCGGACCGATCTTCTTCAGCGCGATCATCATCGTGCCGGCGTGGCTGGCGTCGAAGAGCAAGGCGACGAGCGACGTCTATAACACGACGATTCTCGATGCCACCGGTACCGGGTTCGGCCACCGCCTGGCGGTGAACATCGCCGGCGACACCACGATCAGCGGCAGAATGCCGACGGTCAA
>JADGQU010000053.1 GCA_017881545.1 Gemmatimonadaceae bacterium | reverse complement strand
GGTTGTGGAAATCGAGAAGTAGAACAGTCGGCTTGGTGGATATGGAGTGACGTCCTGGAACCTGCCGAGTGCCTGGTTGCCGAAGTTCGAGACCTCTGGATCGAGACCCGTGTACTTCGTCTTAGTCCAGAGGTTGCGTCCGCTCAGCTCGATCCGCGCCCCTTGGGCGTGACCGTTGAACAGGCGCGACGCCATTGCGGCCGGCAGCTCGTAACCGAGCGTGAGCTCGCGGAGCTTGAGGAAGCCGGTGTTCTCGAGCCATACGTCCGTGCCCTTGGCGAACGCGGCCAGCATCTTGTTGCCCCTAGCAGTGTCAGGGAATCCGAGTCCGCTCCCGGCGAAGTAGTCGTTCGTCAGGTTGACGCCGAGGCCACCCTTTCTCCAATCAAAGAGCGACGAGAGGCGGAGGGGGCCGAAGGTAAGATCGTTGGTGAATCCCATCTCGTAGTCGGGAGCAGAATTTCCAACGAACAGCAGCAAGCGGTTCGCGGACGGACACGCCGTTCCCGCCGCATTTAGCGCGCTGCATCCGTTCACAGCCTGCATGACCGTTATGAGCTGCCCTTGCTGAACGAAGGCATTTCCGAAGCGGCTTCCGAACGATCCCGACGGCGGAATGAAGCCCGGAACCGGAAGGCGCGTGACCAGGCCCTTGTTGCTCGAGTAGGTTGTTCCCGAAACCCACGAAAATCTGTCCGTGCGAATCGGTGTCATCTCGAGCTCGAGCTCTGTACCATGCGTCACGAGCTGACCACCGTTGATCGTCTGGCTCGAAAACCCGGTTGATGGGGCGGGCGCCGCGGTGATGAGAAGGTTGTCGATCTGCTTACGGAACTGTGTAGCCGAGAGTCTGACACGCGCACCGAAGAGGGTAAGATCGAAGCCGCCCTCGAGTTCGCTCGCGGTCTCAGGCTTGATACCTGACGAACCCAAGGCAGTTGAAGCACGGAAGCCGGTTACGCCTTCGTCGATGAGGTTCGTCAGCAGCGTGAACTTTCCGTTCAGCGGCTGATTGCCCGCTCGCCCGTAGGCGAGACGCACCTTGAGCTCGTCGACCTTGGAGACAGGCACCGGAACTCGGTAAGACGCCGAGAATTTCGGATAGGCATAATACTTCTTCGGATCGCCGTTGTTGCTCGTCCGCTCGCTGTTGACGCCGGCTGTGAGCAGCAGTCTTTCGCCCATCGTCAGGAACTCTTCCTGACCGAAGATCGACTGCGATTTGACGATATCCTGGCTTTCCGTCGTGAATATCTGCGTCGCCGACGCTACGTTGGTGACACCTGGGAAAACACCGCGACCGGTGTTGGCCAGAATGTCTACGTTGCGACGAACCTGCCCGATTCCCGCCGAAGTCGTAGCGGTAAACGCGTCGCGAATGAGTCGGTGCGTGAAGTTTGCGCCGATGTTTCCCGTGAAAATATCCGCATTGCTGTTCACGAGTGTGCCGGGAAGGGCATTGACCTGCTCGATATAACCAGTCGCCGGAGATATGACTCGGGCGTGATCGTTGTATGCGTCGAGACCGCCGCTCATGGTAAAGTCCAGCGTCTGCCGGTCGTGCGAGATCAGGCTATACGACAAGACGCCGCTACCAAGAAGACGGAAGACGTCTTCGGGGGTTTTGATCAGCTCCGTGTTCTGGAACGGGTTGTTGCCGTTGACCACGGACAGCCCGCGCGGATACGTCCCGTCAGCCTGCTTCGTCATATCGTAGAAAGACGGAACCTGCGAGAACGTCGTATACGGGTTGATGCCGGTGTTGTCGTTTCCACTGATTCCGCGTGCCGTGAGCGAATGGATCAGCTCGGTGTTCGCGCGGACATTGAGGCGGGAGCCAACTCTCTGGCCGAGGTTGACGCGCAGCGACTGCTTGTTGTAGTTGTCGTTGAGCTGGAGACCACCGTCGTGCTGGACCAATCCCGACACGAAGTAGTTCGTACCTGCGGTCGTCGCGCCACGCAGTGATGCGATCGTCTGGTAGTTGAACGGATGCTCACCGTACAGCTCCTGCTCATAGTCGTGGCACTTGTTGGTTGCGGCCCCGTACCCCGTTGAATCGAAGCCGGCAGCGACCACTTCTGCGCCCGAGCTGAAGCAGCGAATCCCGATCTTGTTCGAAAGCGCCGCGGAGCCGAAGCGCTGAATGACGTCGAGACTGCTCTTCCCCGCCTGGCCCTGCTTGGTCGTAATGATGATTACGCCGTTCGTGCCGCGCGATCCGTAGATCGAGCTGGCCGAGGGACCCTTGAGCACCTGGATGCTTTCGATGTCATTCGGGTTGATGTCGGCGGTGCGGTTGACCCGTTGATCCTGGGACGAAGCGAAGTTGCCGCCAGCGGCCTCGGTGATCGCGTTGATACCGTTAGCGATCGAGGAGTTGTCGATGATGACGCCGTCGATCACGTAGAGCGGAAGGAAGCTCGCGTTGATCGTCGATACGCCACGCAGCTGAACCTGGACGCCGCCACCTGGCGCGCCCGAGTTCTGTGTGACGATCGCGCCCGGAATCTTGCCCTGAAGCGCGTAGTCGATCGTCTGGGCTGGAGCGCGAGTGAGCTTGTCGCCCGAGATGACCGTGACCGCGTTGGCCGCGTTGGCGCTCGATACTGTTGTCGCCGTACCGGTGACGACCTGTGTCTCGAGCTGGAGCACGTCGCGAGCAAGCGCGATGTTCGCGTCGGTTGCGCCGGCTGGTAAAGCCAGCGTCCTCTGTGTGTAGCCGATGCGCCGGACGCGAAGCGTCGCTGGTCCATCGGGGACGTTCAGGGAGAACCGGCCCTGATCGTCGGTGTAGGTGCCGAGTGACGTCCCGACGACGTTGACACTCGCTGCAGCGATTGGGTCGCCGCTTCCCTCAACAGTGATGCGTCCGCTGACGCGTCGCGTCTGTGCAAACGCGCTGGCACTCACGAGCACCAGCAATAGCAGTGAAAATACTGACGAGCTAATCCTTTTCATGCCTGTTCTCCAGCTTGGATGGGTGAGGCTCGCGGCAACAGGCGCAGCAAGCCCGGCAGAGTAGAAGGGACTCTGCTCGATGTTCTGGTGGACCCTATTTAGGCGTCATGACAGAAAGTGTCAAGGGTGAACGATGCTGGTTGCCACGTAACTGCCCTGTAAACCTGCGGTTACGGACAACAAAAACGCCGGCGAAAAGCCGGCGTTTTTGTGTTCGATTGCTACCTTACGGCTTCTTTGGAGGCGCTGGCGTCGTCGTCGCCGGGGTCGGCCGGGTCCCGAAGTCGACCGTGGGCGGCGCTTCTGTTCCCGCCGCAGCCTCGAAGTAGGTCCGCGCCTTCGCGCCGGTCACCTTCGCGGTAATCGCCTGCGGAAAGGTCCGGATGTACGCGTTGTACGCCCGAACCGCCTCATTATAGTCGTTCCGAGACGTCGCGATCCTGTTTTCAGTACCGGTTAGCTCGTCCTGGAGACGCAGGAACCCCTGATCTGCCTTGAGCTGCGGATAAGCCTCCGAGATCGCGAGCAATCTGCCCAACGCACCAGTGAGCTGCCCGTTGGCGGTCGCCATCTGCTGGGGATCGCCTGTCTGGATCGCCCCGGCCAGGCCCGCACGCGCCTGAGCGACCTGCGTGAACACTGCCTCCTCATGCTGCGCGTAGCCCTTCACCGTGTTGACGAGATTCGGTACGAGATCCGCCCGGCGCTGCAGCTGCACTGAAATCTGCTGCTTCGCCTGCGCGGCGGTCTCATCGAGCTGTTGAATCTGATTGTATCCGCACCCACCCACGCCCAGTAGCAGCGGAGCGAGAGCCAACACCATGCGACGGTTCATGTTATTCCATCCTTTAAGTGGAGATTGACGACACTCTGTGCGGCCAAAGCCCACAGTAATTTACCCTTTGAATTCGTTGAGATATGCCACCAGCCGCTCCATCGCCGCCAGATATCCCTCCAGAATTCCAGCGGCACTCTCGCGCGGAATCTTCTCCGTTCCGCGCACGTGACGAATCACCTTCACGAACGGATCCGGTGAGAATCCGGCTCGCTGCGCCAAAGCGCGCGTCAGCTCCTCGTAGTCCTGCGAAGGCGCCTGCCCCACCAGCCGCGAGACTCCGCGGAAGATCACCATCAGCGTGCTCAGACTCTTTTCCAGAACTTCGAGCTGGAGTTTGCTGTCGCCACCCGCGCCCATTGTCGCCTGCCGCAGCTGCAGCAGCTTCCCCATCGTCTGCTGTTCCACCTGGAGCCGCAGGTCGGCGGGCGCCACCCGAATCCCGTCGAACGGCGGATCTCCGAACAGCACGCGATGCCGCTCGAGGATGTCGGCGTACTCCATCGGAAAGATGTCGGCAGACGATTTCCATTCGCTCGCGGTGAACGTCATCGGCGGCGGATTTCCATCTTCGGCCCACGCCTTCGAGACCGCCGCCACGGCACGCAGGCGCGCGAGCGGCAGCAAGTCCACGATCACAAGCACGTTGTAGTCGGAAATCTTCGGATTGTGCTCGCCCGCGACCGCGGAGCCGAAGAGCACGACCGATCGAAGCCCGTCGCCATATGCGAGCTTGAGCTGACTGACAAGTTCCTCGAGTTTCATCATAGTCCGAGTCCTTACTAACGAGTGCGCGATGACGCCTGTTTCGTCATTCGACGATCTCGGGCTGGTCTACCAGCTCGAGCCGCCACCGCCGCCCCCAAAACCGCCGCCGCCGCCAAAACCGCCAAAACCGCCGCCGCCACCACCGCCGCCCCAACCGCCTCCGCCCCAGCCCCCACGACCGCCGCCGCCGAATCCACCAAACGGAATCACGATCGGGATGCATCCGCTGCCGCCGCATCCCCTCCTGCCTCGTCCACTCAAGCTGCGCAAAACGTTGAGTATCACTAAGAAGATGACCAGGAACACCCACGGCGGAATCCCGCCTCCTCCGCTGCCGCTTGGGTAGTCGTAGCTCCTTTCCGCAACCGGTGGCGCGAGCGCCGTGTCCAGCTGGAAGTTGAACTCCTTTGCGAAGCGTTCGGCGGTTCTGAGAGTCACGAGCTCCATGCCCGTGCTGTAGTCCTTCTGCATGAACGCCGGAGTCGCTTCGCGGCAGATGTCGCCCGCGTCCGCGTCAGTGATGAATCCTTCCGCCCCGCGGCCCGTGGCGATGAAGCAATGTCCGCGTCCGTCCTTGCTCGTCTCCTTGGGAACGAGAAGGATCACTGCGCCCGCGTTACGCGTGGGATCGCCGGGATTCCCTATCTTGCCGACTTTCCACTGCCGTCCGATCTGGAGCGCGACTTCCTGCACGTCGCGCGTGCCGATGTCGGGAAGCGTAACGATCGCGATCTCGCCCTTTGATTTCGTACGAACATCGTCCGCGATTCGCTCCATTCGCTGGACGGCGTCGGGCTGGAATACGTGCGCGAAATCATTTACCAGCCCCGTCGGGGGCGGTATCTGGATGCCTTGAAAAAGGAGGAAGAGCCAGGCTGCGCGTAGAACGGCGAAAAGACTCGCCGTCGAAGGAAACCCGATCAGAACAGAAGTAAGTATCTACTCTCCCTTGATTTCATGGTTTGGCAGGAGGTCTATTTAGCAGATGATTCCCACGCAAGTCAACCACCTCAGTGCCCTCGGCGCCCTGGCGATTTCGCTGGCGTGCGCGCCCGCGGGCAACACCACGCGCGGCGCGGAAAGCACGACCGTGGCACGAGCCGAGACTGCTTCAGTCGCGACCAAACGCGCGCCACCGGATAGTAACATTACGCAGGCCGACCTCGCACGGATTCAGGGAAGCGCTACCGCGCCCGTCTGGGTCATCGAAGTCAGCGACTTCCAGTGCCCGTTCTGCAAGCAATGGCACGACCAGACTTACACCGCGCTACGCGACCAATACGTGAAAACCGGGAAGATCAGGCTCGCCTACGTGAACTTCCCGCTCGGGAGCCACGTTCACGCCTGGCCGGCCGCCGAGTCGGCAATGTGCGCCGGAGCACAGGGCAAATTCTGGCCGATGCACGACGCCCTGTTCGTAACTCAGAACATGTGGGAGTCGCCGGGCTCGCCCATGGCCGTCTTCGACTCGCTCGCCAATGCCAACGGAATGGACATGAAGCGCTGGCGCGAGTGCGTTAAATCCGGAATAATGCGACCGCTCATCCAGGCGGATCACGACCGTGCGGCGCGGGCAGGCGCGAATGCGACACCGAGCTTCATGATCGGCGACGAGATCCTCACCGGTGCGCAGCCAATCGGGGCGCTGGCGCAGGCGATCGACTCCGCGCTGGCGAAAGGCAAGAAGACACCCTAAGCCACCACCGTGAAGCCGCTGCTGCGGATTCCCTACGCGCTCGCTGGACTCTTGACGGACGCACTCGTTCGCGTGGTTCCGGCCGGCAAATCGAAATTCCGCCGCGCACTGAGCAGCCGGCGTGGACTCGTTGAGCGCTACCAGCAGTGGGGCGCAAACTCCCGCGACGCTGCTCGCCCGCTGGTCTGGTTCCACGCGCCATCGGTCGGCGAGGGTCTCCAGGCGCTGTCCGTCATCGAGCTGGTGCGCTCGCGCCGCCCCGATGTACAGATCGCCTACACTTTCTTTTCACCAAGCGCCGAGCAATTCGCGAAGTCGGTGCCCGCGGATTTCACCGACTATCTGCCGTTCGATACGTTCGATCACGCGAACGCCGTGATCTCCGCGCTTCGGCCGAGCGCGCTCGTATTCAGCAAGCTCGACATCTGGCCCGCGCTCACCGAGCGCGCCGCGGCCGCGCGCGTTCCGGTCGGCGTGATCAGCGCGACGCTTCCCGAATCTTCGGGACGTCGCGGATTCCTTGCCCGCGCCGCGCTGGACGACGCGTATCGCTCGATCGATCGCGTTGGCGCCATCGATGAGAACGACGCCGAGCGGCTGCGCGAGCAAGGCGTGCGAAGCGATCGCGTCAGCGTTACCGGCGACACGCGCTTCGACCAGGTGTGGGCGCGCGCGCGGCGCGGAGTTTCCCCTCTCATCCAACGCCTGCGTTCGTCGCGCCCAACTCTCGTCGCCGGCTCGACGTGGCCGTCCGACGAAGAGCACCTGCTCGCCGCCTGGAGCAGGGTCCGCGACAAGATTCCCGACGCACGGCTCGTCATCGCCCCGCACGAAACGCGCGACGCGCACCTCCGCTCGATCGAGGCATGGGCTCACTCGCTCGTGCTCACGCTCGCGCGAATAGACGCACCCGACGCCCAGAACGCCGATGTCATTCTCGTCGATCGTTACGGTGTGCTTGGCGAGTTGTACACCGTGGCGGACGTGGCTTATGTCGGGGGCGGATTTCATTCCGCGGGACTGCATTCCGTCCTCGAGCCCGCCGCGTTTGGGGCCCCGGTGCTGTTTGGCCCCCGTCACGCCAAGAGCCGCGAAGCGGCGAAGCTGATTCAGGCGGGAGGCGGAGCGGCAGTCACGGAAGCGGCCGACCTCACGATCCGTCTCGGCGATTGGCTCGGATCCATTCCAGCGCGGGATGCGGCCGGCGCGCTGGCGCGGGCGATGGTTCAGGACGGGCTTGGTGCGGCGGAGCGCTCGTACGATCTGGTTATGGCTTTACTGGGTCGGTGAGCACCGGCGGAAGCACGGGCGGCCGATATGCCACCGCGTTCGCGCTCGGCTTGTGGACGAAGAATCCCTGTACCAGGTGAACGCCGAGTGACTTCACCATGTCGTACTCTTCCTTGCGCTCGACGCCTTCGGCGATGACCATCGCGCCGTGCTCGTTGGCGAAGCGCACCATCGTCTCGACCAGATTCTGTTTGATGAAGTTCTGGTCGATACAGTTGATGAGCGACATATCGAGCTTGATGAAATCGGGCTCCAGGTTGGCGATCGAGCCCAGACCGGCGTAGCCGCTCCCCGCATCGTCGACGGCGAAGCGGTAACCCTCATCACGGAATTCCTTGAGGCGTCCGCGGAACTTCGGGTAATCCTTGATGGCGGTGCGCTCCGTGATCTCGATTACGACGCGTGTCGGGTCTTTCACCTTGAGCGCCTTCACGTCGAATGAAGGATCCGCGAAGTCCGCGGGATCCACGTTCATGAACAGGAGCTCGCCGTCCTTGAGGAGCTTCCCCATCCCTTCGATCGCGCGTTCACGGCACAGGCGGCTCAGATCCCATATCAGGTCCGACTGGGCGGCGATCTCGAACATCACCTCCGGGCTGCGCATGCTGCGCATCGTCCCGCGCGCGAGCGCCTCGTATCCGAACACCCTCTTGTCGTCGGTGACGACGATGGGGTGGTACTCGATGTAGAGGCCGCGGTTCCGGAGCGTCTCCCGCAGGTCGGAGACTTTTTTTGCCTCCTCGCGGTGCTCGAGGCTCTTCGAGGCGTTCGCCGCTTCCCGGATTCCGCGATAAATCTGACGCTCGAGCCGGAGCTTCGGATTGTAGACGATGAGCGCGCGCCCCACGAAGATGTCGAAGAGAGCAGCGATGTCTTCTCCGTGCACGCGCTCGATGTGGGAGGACACCGCTTCCTTCAGTCCCGCGGTGATGTCGGTAATCTCCGCGTCGGTTGCGGCGGGAGTGTCGTCCTGCGGCACGTGGAAGAAAATGAAGTCGTCGTCGTTGGGAAACGCGACCATGAGCTTCGACGAGGCGAGCGAGGTCTTGCTCAGGTATTCGCGCATCGCTTCACCGGTGGTCTCGAGCACACTGTCGAGCTTTTCCCACCCGTAGACTTCTTCGACTTTGGAGTAGTGGTCGAAGTTGAAGTACAGAATGACGATCTCTCCCCTGTCCTGAACCGCCTTGCGGATGCTGTCGATCGTGGCGGCTACCGTCGGGAGACGCGTGAGCGAGTCGCGGAGCAGTTGGTGGTAATCCACGCTCAGCGGGCGGGTGTTGCGGCGGCGGGCGCGAGCAGCTTCAGGTTGCGCTCGACGGCGGCCACCAGCTTCGAGAGCTCGAACGGCTTTTCGACGAAATCGTCCGCGCCCGTCTGAAGAGCCTGCCTCTTGTTCACCCAGTCATCGAGCGCGGTGACCATCACGACGCGCACGCTGCGGCCAAGGGTTGGATGCTGCTTCATCTCGCGGCAAACCTGCCAGCCATCGCGGCCGGGCATCATCACATCGAGAAGGACGAGCGCCGGCTTTACCTCTTCGAATGCCTTGAGGGCGTCGTCGCCGTTATAGGCGACCGTGATCGGATAGCCCCGCGCGCCGAGATAGTCCCGAATGATGTGGGCGTTGTCCGGATTGTCGTCGACCACGAGGATCGGAGGATGAGTAGTGTCGGTCATAAGCGATTGTCTGAAATGATGTTATGACCATTGGACGGGCAATTCGCAAGCCAGAGCTGAAGGCGCCACAATGCCTCTCAAGCCAATCGGTGTCCCAAGCTTGACAACAGAAGTCACCGAGGGCACCGTGAATGAGGAATCTCTCGCAGGGAGATGCTGTATGGGTGATCGCGCCAGACTCTCAATTCTTGTGAGCGCTGCGCTAATGTTTGCAACCGGTTTCAGTTGTCGTGACCTATACGCACAGAGTCAATCTGCGCAGTCAGCCGGGCTGTTTACTGTTAGCGGTGTCGTGACCGACGAAAGCAAGGAACCGATTGTTAGCGTCGAGCTCGTGCTCACCAAGCAGGGCGAAAACCGTCGCATTTTTCGCACGGGGAATGACGGTCAGTTTTCGTTTGATGGCGTTCCACCCGGCCCCGTTTCGTTGACCGCGCGCCGACTTGGCTACCGCGCACGCACGCTGCTGCTGGAAGTAACAGGTGCGACTCCTCCCAATCCGCTCTCGTTGATTCTGCAAATCGTTCCTGGCGACGTGGCTCCGGTATTTGTCGAAGGAACCGATAGCCGGCTTGATCCTTTTTACATGCACAAGCGGCAGAACAATTTTGGCCGATTCATCGAACGCACGGAGATCGAGCGGCAGGGACCTGTGTTTGTCAGCGAGCTCTTTCGCACCATTCCAGGGGCGACCGTCAAGGCTTCGGGGCGCGTGGGAAACATTGTCAGACTGCGCGGATGTCAGCCCATGATTTGGGTCGATGGCATGCGCGTTCCAAACGCGGAGCTCGACGATGTCGCCAATCCGATGGACGTCGGCGGCATCGAGGTCTACAACTCGTGGTCCACGCTTCCCGGAGAATACATGGATCGCGCCGGGGCGGGCTGCGGGGCTATCGTCGTCTGGACGAAAAGTCGATAGCCTTCAGGGTAATGATGTGAGAAAGCCCCTCAATTCGAGGGGCTTTCTCATTTTTCCGACGAGCACTCGTTATGGCGCTGGAGCTTGGCCGCGGATACCACATGCGGCGAACCATGTCGGCGAGGCTTGTGGTTTCGAATCCCAGTACATCCGGGTTTCGAAGGTGTCTGAGCCCTGATCACTTACCGCCGCGTCGACGTTTGCACCGTTCACCGATACCTCGGTGATCGAATACTCCAATCTCCGCGGCACATTGCTGGCAAGGGCCGCGGGGCCGGGCTGAACTGTCGCCGGCTGGCACGTGCGCCGCCACTCCGCCCACGCCTGACCGCCATCGGTGAACAGCGTGATGTATTTCTGATCGGCAATTTGAACGAGGCCTGGAGTGCCGCCTGCATATGCAACGCCCGCCTGGCCCAGATACGAGGTAATGGCTGTTGCGTCTGTCACGCCCCACATCTGCATCGACGCCGTGACGCCTGCTGTATAGTATCCAGCTGCTTGTGCTGGTGTGAGACCGCCGATACCACGCTCCGCGGCCTCGGCCAGGATGAGGTTGACCTCGGCAGCCGTTAGAAGGAACGACGGGAAACTCGACCCGCAGCAGCCGTATGTGCCGTAGACGGTTGCCCCCGGATAAATGAACAGGCCCGGACGCGACGCTGCTGTCAGGTACGCGGTGACGTCGGCGGCGAGAAGAGCGTTCGGCGCACCCGTGTACGTACCGTCGGTCTGATTCGGCTGCGCGAAAATCGGAATCCGCGGATCGTTGTTTGCCTTCATGAGATTCATGAGCACGATCGACATTCGAT
>JADGQU010000279.1 GCA_017881545.1 Gemmatimonadaceae bacterium | reverse complement strand
CAAGTTCTGAGTGACCAGTCTTGAGTCGTAAGTGTGTCAGTGGTTGTCAGTTTGTCGCGCTAACTGGGAACCACTGATGACGGACCAACTCACCAACTGACGACTCTAAACTTGGATCCTCCGTCAATGCCCCCGTGCTCTCTCCAACCCGCCCCCGTACTCTCCAATCCGCGCTTAACCCTTGAAGAACTTGCTCCGCACTTCCCACAGCTTCGGGAAAAAGCGCTGAGAGAGCGTCTTCTGGAGGTATTTAGAGCCGAGGGTGCCGCCAGTGCCTGACGTCGCTGGGCCGATTATCCGCTCGACGAGCTGTACGTGCAGGAATCGCCACATCGCGAAGCCCTGCTCGTACTCCAGCAGTCCCTCCGCCAGCATTTGGAGAGGTCTCTGGTTTTGCCCTGCGTAGACCTCCTCGAGCGTCACGCCCTCGGCGTTGAGCAGGTCGTCGAACAATTGTTGGAGGGTGGGTTTAGCAAGTGCCTTCTTCACGAGAGGCGCAATCTCGCCGTGCTGCTTGAGGACCTGCAGAAAGTGCGGGTCGCGCATTCCGGACATCGCTTCGATCGCGCGGAACTGCACGCTCTGCGATCCGCTCGACGTGCCGAGGTAGGCGCGGAACTGCGCGAACCGCTGCGGCGGAAGTGTCTCGAGCGCGGAAAGCTGACCCGTGACGATACGGACGAGCGCATTCACTCTCCGCACCGAAGTGAGTGCGCCGAGGGTGTCCCTGGCTTCGATGAGCGAGATGAGAGCGTTGAGCTCGTGGAGAATCAGCTTGAACCAGAGCTCGCTCGCCTGATGGACGATGATGAAAAGAAGCTCGTCGGGGTGCTCGGGCGTGGAGCGGGGACGTTGCAGCTGTAGCAGCTCGTCGAGCGCGAGATAGGACGGATAGGTGACCTCGCCGTCGGATTTCCTGGAACCGGCCGCCGAGGCGGGTGCTGAAGCGGGCTTGTGTCCCTTGCCCGTCAAAAGCTCGAGACCTCGAGCGACGCCACATCGTCCACCCGCATCGTCTCCGTCGTATAGAAAGGCTCGCCGTAGCGGCAACGAATGAGAGATCCGTAGTGCGCGGCGTGGTGGCGAATCAGATCGTGGAGGGGCTCCCCATTCGGGTAAACCTCGCCCGCCTGAACCGCCTCACCGAATTGCGACTCGTAGCATCCGATTGCCTGGAGCTTCTTCTCGAACGCCTCGCTGATGTCGACGACGAATGTCGGCTTCTGATTGTCTTCGCGGAACGAGAGAGCGTGGAGCACCTTGAGCGGGCGGTGGGGTGCGACTTTCGGCTCGACCTTTTTTAGGCCGGCGACGAAGCACGCGTCGCGCACCAGCTGCGCGACGATCGGGTGGTCGGGATGCCGTCCGTGCTGGGAGTGGGTGATCACGATCTTCGGCTGAAGGCGCCTGATCGCGACCGCCAGCTTCGCTCGCGTCTCGGGGGTGTTCTCGATTCCGCCATCCGGGAACCCGAGGTTCTCGCGCACGGAGACGCCCATCACCTTCGCCGCCTTGGCGGCCTCCTTTGCTCGAAGCTCCGGCGTTCCACGACTCGCCATCTCTCCGGCAGCGAGATCGAGGACTCCGGTTGACCTGCCAAGCATGTGCGCGCGAATGAGCGTGCCGCCGCAAATGAGCTCGACGTCGTCGGGGTGGGCGGCGATAGCAAGTACGTCAACGCGTTTCATCGGGTGAATTTACTCGTACCGCAATGCGTCGATCGGATCCAGCTTGGCCGCTCTCTGCGCGGGAAGCATGCCGAACACGATGCCGATGGTCACTGAGACCATCACGGCGATCACCGTAAGTCCGAGCGGAACGCTCGCGTCGATGTGCATCGCCAGCGTGGCCAATCGCCCGAAAGTCAGTCCGATGAGAATCCCGAGTATGCCACCAAACCCCGTGAGCGTCGCAGCCTCGACCAGGAACTGAAACAGTATCTCCCGTTTCGTCGCTCCGAGTGCCTTCCTGATGCCGATCTCGCGCGTTCTGCTCGTCACCGACACCATCATGATCGCCATGACTCCGATGCCGCCGACGAGCAGGCCGACGCTCGACAACACGATCATCACCAGGAAGAACACGGCTGTGATTTTGTTGAAGGAGTCGAGAATCTGGTCCTGCGTGATCAGGTCGAAATTGTTCTTGTCCGCGGGGTGCAGCCGCCGCATCTCGCGCAGCGCGATCGTCACCGCTTCCTGTGCCTGCGCGGTAGTCACTCCTGGCTTCGGCTTGACCGGAATGTAGAGCGCGTTCGTCTTGTCGAGTGTGAACTGGTGGTCGAGCATCGCGTACGGCACGATGACGCCGATGTCCTGTCCCGGCGGCGAAAAAATGTTTCCAGGCTGGGCGTATACGCCGATCACGCGCGCCGGCCTGCCGCTGATGTGAATCTGCTTGTCCAGAATCGACTCGCGGCCGAACAGTCGCTTCGCGGCGTTCTCGTCGATCACGGCGACGCTCGATCCCGACGACATCTCCGCCGGTGTGAACCAACGTCCGTCCAGCAGCTCGCCGCCCTGGATCTCCTGATACCGATCGTCAGCTCCCGTGATGATGATGTTCTGGGTGCGCTGCGCCTCATAGGAGAGACGGCCGTTCGACTGCCCCCAGATTGCGGCGTATCCGATCTCCGGCAGCTGCGTGAGGCGCTGGGCTTCGGCCTCGACGAGATCCGGACGCACTCTGATCCATTTCGGCAGCCGGTCGGGATTCACCGGCGTCTGCGAGAAAACCTTGACGACGTAGAACGTGGTCGGCCCCGCGATCTCGATCGTGCGGACGATCTGATCCTTAATTCCCTGGACGATCGCCGCCATCGTCATCACGGTGGAGACGCCAATCACGACGCCGAGAATCGTAAGAGCCGACCTGAGCTTATTCGCGCGCAGGGTGTCCAGCGCGATCTGAATGTTGCTCTGGATCCGATCGGCGATAATCATTCGGCGCGGAGTGCGTCAATCGGATCGAGCTGCGCTGCGCGCGACGCCGGGTAAACGCCGAACAGCACGCCAACGCCTGCTCCGAGCGCCAGCGCGAGTGTAATCGACCAGAGGCTCACGCGCGCGGGCAGTGGCGATGCGAGGCTAACCAAACCCGCGAGTCCCCAGCCGGCAGCAACGCCGCACAGGCCGCCAATGCTCGCCAGTACTATCGCCTCGACCAGAAACTGCCGCCGGATGTCGCCAGGCTTCGCCCCAAGAGCTTTCCGGACGCCGATCTCGCGCGTCCGCTCGGTAACCGACATCAGCATGATGTTCATGATGACGATTCCGCCGACGACGACTCCGATCGCGACGATCGCCGGGATGACGGAAAAGAGGATCTTCGTCAGGTTCTTCCAGAACTCCACCAGCGCGTCGGCGGTCTCGACCGAGTAGTCCGGCTCCTCCGTCGGCCGCAGCCGGTGCGCGACGCGCATCGCCTCATCGGCGCGCTGCATCCCGCTTGCGACGAGCAGCGCCGTCGGCATCTTGACCGACACAGTGTTCGTCTTACGCCGTCCGTAGATCATCTCGAAGTTCGGGAGCGGCAGCAGCACGAATCCGTCGAACGACTGTCCGAGCACTCTTCCTTTCTTCGCGATCGTTCCGATGACGGTGAACCGTTGGCCGACGATCCGGATGTCCTGTCCGACCGGGTTCACGTGCTCGAACAGCTTCTCGGCCACGTCGGCGCCGATGACCGCGACCGATTGGTGATTGCGCACGTCGACGTCGCTGATGGGGCGTCCGTTGTCGAATTTGTAGTCCTGGACGATCTGGTACGGAGCCGTGACGCCGAGGATCGCGACGTCGGCCTGGGTCCGGTCGCGCCACACGAGGTCGGCGATGGGAGTGGGCCAGCCGGACTGCATGCTGATCGCCACTGCCTCCGGAACCGCCGCGATCACCGCGTTCGCATCGGCCTCCGTGATGCGCGGGCGCCGCTGCAACCGCTTCCACTCTTCATCGTCGAAGAGTCCGATGCGAATGGGGGTCCGTCTCACCTGGAAAGTATTCGCGCCGATCAGCGCGCTCGCGAGATTCTCCTTCACGTACGCGTTCATGCCGGAGATGATCGCGACGACGGCGACGAGGAACGCCACGGACACGATGATGCCGAGCAGCGTGAAAAAGGAGCGCAGCTTGTTGACGCGGATCTGCTCTAATGCCGTCGTTATTACATCGATAAA
>JADGQU010000278.1 GCA_017881545.1 Gemmatimonadaceae bacterium | reverse complement strand
CGTCCGTGATCGAAGCGCTGAACGAGGAAACGGTCGCCGGCCACGACGCCGAGTACTCCGCCTGTCGTCAACGCGGTGGCGACGGCCCGTCCGCTGCTTTTTTCGCCCAGGAACGTCCCGGCCGTTGACATTCCAAGGAGCGCGGTGGCCCACAGTGTCTGAATGTCACCAGCGGTGACGTTGTAGCGCGCATTGCGCGGATACAGCAGTCCAAGCGGATAGCCGACGATGCCCGAGGCGAGAACTGCCATCACCTCGGCGCGATTCGAGAAGGAACGCCTGCAAGGATTGAAGGTGCAGTTGTCCCGCCCCCTGATGGCCTCCATGGTTCCCCAGCCGACGAGTGCGCCAAAGTCGGAGCCGAAGGCCGCACCGACGGCGTCGGCTTCCGTCATGCCACGCGCCGAGCTCAGTCCCAACGCTGCTCCAGCCAGTCCCCCGACGAACGCCCCTGCAGATTGCGCGCGATCAGTCCCTCTGGCCAGGTACATGGTGGCCCAGCCGGCCAGCGCTCCGTTGTGCCCCATGTTGAACGCGAGATCGCTTTGCGCACGGGAGATGAACATCCTCCGCGAGATCTCGGATGCGGCGAAGAACGTTCCGCCGGCGACGACGAGATATCCGGCCGTGGCGGCCGCGCCGTTGTCGGCGATGGCACCGGCGAAGGTGGGACCGTATACGAGAAGGCCGAGTATCGCCTGATTCTTGACGAACGCATTGTGGGCATCGGTCCGCGCGGAGATCACCTCGTGCGGCAGGCGCGAGACGATCGCGCGGATCGCGTCACGGTCCGCCGCGGTGATCGTGTAGCGCTCCACGACTCCCGTCTTGCGCCCAACGGTGAGCACGTAGGTCGAATCGTTCACCGTGTAGAGCCTGGCTTCGGTGAACTCGCCCGAGACTGGCCACCAGGGCGCGCGCAGCGCGGCGCGATCGGCGATGTACGGCGTTATGACGACCAGCTGCCCCGCGCTGTCGAATGCGACTGGTCGCTCGACGACCTGAGCGCGAATGTCGGTAGCGGCGAACGACAGCAGGGCGCCGATTGTGGCGACGCGTCGAAGTGACATCATATGAAGTTTGGGTGAAGCGTGTTTTCGCCCAGGTTTCCTGACTGGCGAGCGGGTCGCGCTAGTCCGCAAAGATATGGGTGGACTCCGGTTTTCGCCGATTTATGTTCGGGTTCCGCGGTGTATGTCGAAGATCGCGCTGCGGCGGCATTTGCCGCAGATCAGCCAGTCGCGCTGGCGGGCATAGCCCAGGCCGAAGGACCCGCCCCCAATCTCGCGACGAGACATCGCGACTTTGCAGCGTGGGCAGAGCGGCATCTTCCCGGATGCGAATTCCTCGCGGATCTGCTGGAGCTCGCTCGGGCTGTACTGCGCCAGGCCCTTGTCGGCTGGCCCGTTCGCGGGATCGTCGTCTGGCTTTCCGGAATCATCCTCCAGCATCAGTCGGGAATCCGCACCACGATCTTGCCGAACTGTTGGCCGCTCGCCAGACGCTCGAAGGCCTGCCGTCCCTGTGAGATGTCGAACACCGAGTCGACGAGCGGCATCAAGTGCCCCGCGTGGAATTCGCTCGTGACGGCGTCGAACTCCGCGTCGTTTCCCATCGTCGAGCCCATGATGTCCCACTGGTTCCAGAATAGCCGCCGCACATCCATCTGAACGATCGGGCCAGACGTCGCGCCGCACGTCACCAATCGCCCGCGGCGGCCAAGGGCGCCGAGTGACTGCGCCCAGCTCGCCTCCCCGACGGTGTCGAACACGACATCGACCCCGCGCTTGAGGGTGCGCGCCCTGATCTCTTTCCCCACATCTGTGGTCGTCGCGTAGTTGATCACGTGCTCGGCGCCGAGCCCGCGCGCCAGCGCAAGCTTTTCGTCGCTGTGCGACGTGACCCACGACGTCGCGCCGATCGTGCGCACGATCTCGAGGGCGGCGAGCGCGACGCCGCCGCCGATTCCCCAAATGAGAACGTTGTCCGTTTTCCTGACGCGGGCACGCGTCACAACCATGCGCCACGCGGTAAGAGTGGACAGCGTGAACGCGGCGGCCTGCTCGACGGGAGTGTGCTTCGGAATCTCGCGCGCGTTTCGCGCCGGAATCACGATGTACTCGGCAAGCGTCCCGGGCGCGTGCTCGCCGAGCAGCTTGAAATTCACGCAGAGCGAGTGCTCGCCGGCCTGGCAGTATTCGCAGGTGTGATCACTCAGGCCCGGGTTGACGATGACGCTGTCGCCGACCTTGAGGTTGTTGTCCGAGATTCCGTGCAGGTCGCCGATGGCGTCGACGACGCCTGTAGCGTCGGCCCCCAGGATCCAGGGCGGGGTGATCTTGACGCCCGGCATTCCGGCGACGACGAACAGGTCCAGATGGTTGAGCGCCGCCGCTTTGACGCGGACGCGGATCTCGCCGCGCCTGGGCTCCGGCTTCGGCAGATCGGTGCGGTACTCGATCTGGTCGAGCCCGCCGTGCGCCGAGATGGTGAGTCCTCGCACGCGATTATGGGAGCGTTATATTCAGACTGATCATGAAAGTTGTACGCATCATATGAAACTTACACGTATCGTAGCGCCCGAGACTTACCCGTATCACATGAGCGTTACGTATCACGAAGATGCCGACGTTGAGTCCCTCCGCTCCGGATCAGTCTGAATGCTCCCCATAAAGGTTCCCCCTCTCGGCGAGTCGATCGTTGAGGCCACTGTGTCGCGGTGGCTCAAGAAGGAGGGGGATGTCGTTGCCGCGGGCGATACGCTTGTCGATCTCGAGACCGACAAGATCACCGTAGAGGTCCCGGCGCTCAAACCTGGCGTGCTGACCAAGCGCGCCAAGAACGAGGGCGATGTCGTGCACGTCGACGACGTGCTCGGCGAGCTTGACGAGACGGCCGTGCCTGCCGGCGTTGGCGCGGCGCAGGCTGCGGCTCCCGCTGCGAAGGTTGCTACGCCGGGGACTCCGACTCCCGCGACTCCCGCGACTGCCTCACCGCCCGTCGCCGCTCGCACCCCGCCGAGCGCTGCGAGTGGCGAGTCTGGAACAACGAAGTCGTCGCCCGCGGCTCGTCGCATTGCCGAGGAGCGCGGAATCGATATCGCGGCCGTCGCCGGAACTGGTCGCGGTGGTGTCGTGTCGAAGCCCGACGTGCTCGCCGCGCCGAGCGCGCCATCACGCGGTGGGAACGGCGCCGCGCCGGGCGAGCGCGAGACGCGCGAGAAGATGTCCACGCGACGGAAGCGGATCGCCGAGAACCTGCTTCAGTCGCAGCACGCTACAGCGCATCTCACGACGTTCAACGAAATCGATATGTCGGCGATCAATGCGCTGCGTGAGAAATACAAGGAGAAGGTCGAAAAAGAACACGGCGTCAAGCTGACGTTTATGCCGTTCTTCGTGCGTGCTGCGTGTCAGGCGCTCAAGCAGTTCCCGACGGTCAACTCGCAGGTGGATGGCGACAGCATCATCTACAAGCACTACGTCAACATGGGAATCGCGGTCGCGTCCGAGCAGGGACTCGTCGTGCCCAACGTCAAGGATGCGGACCGGAAGGGGACTATTGAATTAACCCGCGAGATTTCTGACGTCGCGAAACGCGCCCGCGACGGCAAGCTGACGATGGACGATCTCACCGGCGGCACGTTCACTATCACCAACGGTGGTGTATTCGGCTCGCTCGTTTCGACGCCGATCATCAACTATCCACAGGTCGGCATCCTCGGACTGCACAAGACGCAGGACAGGCCGGTTGCGGTGAACGGCCAGGTCGTGATCCGGCCGATGATGTACATCGCGCTCTCTTATGACCACCGCATCGTCGAAGGCCAGCAGGCGGTGCTATTCCTGGTACGCGTGAAGGAGCTCGTCGAAGATCCAGCCGCGATGCTTATCGAATAGATGGTCGACTGCGATTTAGCGATCATCGGCGGCGGACCCGGTGGATATGTAGCGGCAATACGCGCCGGCCAGCTGGGCCTCAACACAGTTTGCATCGAGATGGACAAGACGCTCGGCGGGACGTGCGTCAACGTCGGGTGCATTCCATCGAAGGCGCTGCTCACATCATCGGAGCACTACGAGTTCGCGAAGCTGCACGCGGCTGAGCATGGCGTGACGATCGGCGACGTGAAGCTGGATCTCACGACGATGATGAAGCGGAAGGACGCCGTCGTGGCGGCGAACAC
>JADGQU010000277.1 GCA_017881545.1 Gemmatimonadaceae bacterium | reverse complement strand
TCGGAGCTGGACATCGCTCGAACGGCCGATACGACCGTCTTGGTTCTCGTCCCCGAATCCGGCGACTCCATCCAGACGCTCAAGGCCGGTGTGATGGAAGTGGCGGACATTTTCGTCGTCAACAAGGCTGACCGGCCGGGCGCCGACCGTTTGCGCAACGACGTCGAGCTGATGCTCGGGCTGCGCAAAGGAGTCTCATTTGGGAACACTCCGGCGCACCACGGCATCGATCTCAAGCGCATGAATCCCGCGCGGGCGGCACGCGAAGCCGCGGCGGCGTCCAACCCCATCGAGTGGACGCCACCGGTGTTGAGCGCGATAGCAACGAAGGGAGAGGGAATTACCGAGCTCGCGGCGGCACTCGACCGTCACTTCACTTATCTTGAACAGAGCGGGAAGCTCAGCGTGCGCAGGCGCGAGAGACTGCGCGAACGAGTGATGGACGTTGTTGAGCAGAAGCTCCGCGTTCGCCTTTGGAAGGATACGGCCACTATGAGCTGGCTCGAGATGCAGCTGCCATCGGTGGAAGAGGGAGTCGCCACCCCATTTGCGGTCGCCGACCAGCTGTTACGACAGAGCCGCGAGCTCGTACGTGGAGAAGAGGATAAATGACGAAACTCAAGAGTCCCAGCTCCAACGGCGCCCCCGATAACGAGCTGATCGCTACGATCGAGGAGCAGAGCGCCGAGCTGCGCCTGCTCCGCAAGGAAGTCGCCGAGTGGCGGAAGAAGTACGACAAGGGCGAGCTGCGCGACATTGCCTTCACCAACTCGGAGAAGGAGCTTCGCCCGATTTACTCTCCGCTCGACGCGGCGGAGACGAGTGCCGAAGCGCTCGGGATGCCCGGCTTCTATCCGTACACGAGAGGCGTTCACCCGACCGGATATCGCGGCCGGCTGTGGACGATGCGGCAGTTCGCCGGCTTCGGCAGCGCGCGCGACACGAACGAGCGATACAAGTTCCTGCTCGCGCAGGGACAGACCGGACTTTCCGTGGCGTTCGATTTCCCGACCTTGATGGGCTACGACTCCGATCATCCGAGGTCCGAGGGAGAGGTCGGCAAGTGCGGCGTCGCGATCTCGAGCCTCGCCGACATGGAGACGCTGTTCGACGGTATTCCGCTCGACGAGGTCTCGACGTCGATGACCATCAACGGGCCGGCGGTCATTCTCTACTGCTTCTACATCGCGGCGGCGGAGAAGCAGGGCGTCGATTCGAAGAAGCTGCGCGGAACGATCCAGAACGACATCCTCAAGGAGTACATGGCGCAGCACGCGTGGGTCTATCCCATCGAACCCGCGCTCAGGCTCATCGTCGATTGCTTCGAGTGGTCGGCCGAGCACGTCCCCCAGTGGAACACGATATCGATATCCGGCTATCACATCAGGGAAGCTGGTGCGACGGCAGCGCAGGAGCTGGCCTTTACGCTTGCGGATGGATTCACGTATGTCGAACGCGGGATCGCCCGCGGCCTCGACGTCGACACGTTCGCGCCGCGCCTCTCATTCTTCTGGGACATCCACAACGATTTCTTCGAGGAGATCGCGAAGCTGCGCGCCGCACGCCGAATCTGGGCGCGGCACATGAAGGATCGTTACGGCGCCAAGGATCCGCGCTCACTCATGATGCGGTTCCACTCGCAGACGGCGGGCGTCACCCTCACAGCGCAGCAGCCGATGAACAACATCGTCCGCGTCGCCTACCAGGCGATGGCCGCCGCACTCGGCGGGACGCAGTCGCTGCACACCAACTCGATGGACGAGACGCTGGCGCTGCCGACCGAAGAGTCGGTGCAGGTCGCGCTTCGCACCCAGCAGATTCTCGCCTATGAGACGGGAGTTCCAAACGTCATCGATCCCCTCGGCGGCTCGTACTATGTCGAGACGCTCACCACCGAGCTGGAGCGGGAAGCCGAGATGCTGTTCAAGCAGATCGAGGAGGTCGGAGGCGTTGTGCGCGGCCTCGAGACAGGGTGGCTTCAGCGGAAGATCCATGAATCGGCCGCGCGCCAGCAATGGGAGATCGAACAGCACCGGCGCGTGATCGTCGGCGTGAACGAATTCGTCACGGACGGACCAGCACTGGAAATCGAACTTCTAAAAATTGCCGAGGAGACCGAACGGGAGCAGGGGCAGCGAATGGCGAAGATGCGTTCGACCCGCGACTCCGCGATGGTCGAGAAGAGGCTGGCCGCGCTGCGCGAAGTGGCGGGGACGTCGCGGAATCTCATGCCATACATCCTCGACTGCGCCCGAGCGTACTGTACGCTCTACGAGATCCGCGCCGCCATGGAAACGGTGTTCGGCGCTTACCGCGAGCCAGTTTTCTTCTGAAGAAATCGAGCGAGTGGTGGGAGTCTGCCTTCGACGCCCACTATCTCCGGGAATACGGTCTGCTCTTCACGCCCGAGCGCGATCGCTGGGAAACAGCGCGTCTCGTAGATCTGCTCGGCCTGCCGGTGCAATCACGCGTACTCGACGTGCCGTGCGGGCAGGGGCGGCACGCGCACTTGCTGGCGGAAGCAGGTTACAACGTTGACGGTCTCGACTACTCCAGGGAATTGCTCGCTGTCGCCCGCAAGCGCGGCACTGGCCCGAGCCTGCGATACACGCGCGGTGATATGCGAAAGATGCCCGCGCGCTGGGCCGGGCGGTTCAGTACTGTGCTCAATCTCTTTACTTCGTTCGGGTTCTTCGCTCATCCGGCCGAGGATGCGCGCGTGGCGCGGGAGTTCGCGCGGGTGCTCAAGCCGGGCGGCGTGCTCATCTGGCACGGCGGCAGCCGGGACGGAGTGATGGCGCGATTTCTGGAGCGCGATTGGTGGACCACGGAGAAAACTTTGTTCGCGCAGAGGCGCGAGTTCGATCCGTTGTCAGGCGTGCTGACGGTCCGCTCTACCTGGAGACGCGGCGCGAGGACGGGTAACCGCGAGCACAGGATCAGACTATATACGGCGAGTCGGCTGGCAGAGCTGTTCGCCGACGCAGGGCTTGTTGTTGAGCAGGCATTCGATGGCTTTAGTGACAGGCCGCTCAAAAGAACGTCTTCCGAGATGCTGCTCGTCGCCCGCAAGGAGTAGGGTCCGATTGCCGCTCCTGCTCCGCAGCCGCTAACTTTGACCTCTCTATGAGACCAATCCGAGTTCTCGTCGCAAAGCCCGGTCTTGATGGACATGACCGCGGTGCCAAAGTCGTCGCCGCGGCGCTTCGCGACGCCGGGATGGAAGTCATCTACACCGGTCTGCATCAGACGCCAGAGATGATCGCGACCGCGGCGATTCAGGAAGACGTCGACGTAATAGGCCTCTCGATCCTGAGCGGTGCCCACATGACGCTCATCCCCCGTGTGCAGGATCTCGTTCGCGCGCAGGGCCGGGACGACATCCTGATCACCGGCGGCGGCATCATCCCCAAGGAAGACGTCGAAACGCTCGAGCGCCGCGGCATCGGGCGACTCTTCGGGCCAGGCACTCCCACGACCGAGCTGATCGAGTACATCAAGGAGTGGTTCGCTACGCGCGAAAAGCAGGAAGCGTAGTGAGCAATCGGTTGCGCGGCCTGAGCGACGAGGTAAAGGCGCTCGAGGCGAAACTGCGAGAGGCGGGCGGGGCCAAGCGGCTGGAAAAGCTGCACCAGCAAGGCAAGCTCTCGGCGCGCGAACGAGTGGAGCTGCTCCGGGACGAAGGCTCGAGCATGCTGGAGATCGGACTCCTCGTCGCCTACGACCAGTACGAAGGCCAGGCTCCGGCGGCCGGAGTGGTGACGGCGATTGCGAGGGTACACGGGCGCGAGACCGTTGTCGTCGCTAACGACGCGACGGTGAAAGCGGGGTCGTGGTGGCCCGAGACGATCAAGAAGATTCTGCGCGCCCAGGAGATCGCGATGCGGTGTCGCATCCCGATCGTATACCTGGTCGATTCCGCCGGCGTCAATCTGCCGTATCAGGAAGGCGTGTTTCCCGGCCAATACGGGGCGGCGCGCATCTTCTACTACAACTCGATCATGCGGCGCTACCTGCACATCCCGCAGATCGCGGCGGTGATGGGACAGTGCATTGCGGGCGGGGCGTATTTGCCCGCGCTGTCGGATGTGATCCTCATGGTGAAGGGCACGTCATTCATGGGGCTTGGCGGTCCTAATCTGGTGAAGGGCGCAACCGGACAGGTTGTGGATTCGGAGACCCTGGGCGGCGCCTCGA
>JADGQU010000052.1 GCA_017881545.1 Gemmatimonadaceae bacterium | reverse complement strand
CTCAGATGAAGCAGTTGGACGCGGCGCGAGGACCCGATTTCGACCGGCTGTTTCTCACCTTCATGATGCAGCATCACCGTGGCGCTGTGTCGATGGTCAAGGATCTGTTCGGTACCTATGGCGCCGGCCAGGACGAGACGGTGTTCAAGTTCGCATCCGACGTCAACGTCGATCAGACCACCGAGATCGCGCGCATGGAGAAGTTGCTTACCCAGCTGCAGCTCGGCATTCCAATCAGTGATCAACCAGTTGAAGCAAATCCCTAGCTCTCAATCCGCCCCATCCGAGGAAACAAAAATGGCATCAGTTTTCCGCCGCCGTCCCGCGGTTCGATCGACCGTCGCACCGCTCTTCTCACTGGCACTTGCACTCGGTCTCTTTTCCGCCGCGGCGTGTGGCCCCTCGATCTCATCGACGGCCGGCAGCAGCAGCAACATGTCCGCCGGCGAGCCGACGCCTGATCCGCGAGTTGGCCTGCGCGCCGGAAAGTTCGACGCGGCCTCGGCGGCGTGGAACATGAGGCTTGTGTCGTCGACGCAGCCGACCGAAAAGTTCGTTGGAATTACCAACTCCGATCTGGCGTTCACTGGCCCCTACGCCATACAGGGCAGCTACAACGGCTATCAGGTCTGGGATATCTCCAACCCGAGCGCTGTGACGCTCAAGACGTCGTACTTCTGCCCGGCATCGCAGAGCGACGTGTCGGTTTTCAAGAACCTGCTCTTCGTCTCTGGAGAGGGTAACAGCGGCCGCCTCGACTGCGGCGCTCAGGGCGTCAAGGACACCGTCAGCCACGACCGGCTCCGCGGTCTCCGCATCTTCGACATCTCGGACATCAGCAATCCGAAGTACGTCGCCAACGTTCAGACGTGCCGTGGCTCGCATACGCACACGGTGCTGTTCGATCCCAAGGACCCGGACAACGTTTACGTCTACATCTCCGGCTCGGCCGGTGTGCGCTCGCCGAGCGAGCTTGCCGGCTGCGTGAGGCTGACGCCGGACAAGGATCCGAACTCGGCGCTCTTCCGCATCGAAGTCATCAAGGTGCCGCTCGCCCATCCCGAGCAGGCAGCGATCGTGAGCTCACCGCGCATCTTCAACAACCTGACCGCGCCGGTGAGACACGGAGAATCCCCCGCCGATGTCGCTGAAGCGAAGGCGGCAGCGGCTGCCGCGCGCGCGAAGGGCGGCTACACCGCTGTGATTTTTGGGCAGGAGAGAGTTCTGCCTCCGCAGTTCACCACTCCGATGCTCGACAGCATCGTCAAGGCTCGTGGCGGAACAGGCCCCGCGACGGGAGCGGACAGTGCGACGTTGCGCACGGCCCTTCCCGGCATCATCGCCAAGATGATTGGCGAGCAGCCGAGTGGAACCGGCCCGCGTCCCGGACCGACGCAGTGTCACGACATCACCGTCTATCCGGCGATCGGGCTGGCCGGTGGCGCGTGCGAAGGCTACGGATTCCTGCTCGACATCCGCGATCCCGCGCACCCTGTTCGAATCGCGGCGGCATCCGACTCGAACTTCTCGTACTGGCATTCCGCGACGTTCAACAACGATGGAACCAAAGTCCTGTTCTCCGATGAATGGGGCGGCGGCGGACAGCCGAAATGCCGCAGCACCGACCGACGGGAGTGGGGCGCCGATGCGATCTTCACGCTCACCGATGCTAACGGCACGCCGGTGGTGGTTCGCGACGCCGGGGCAGATCGGACCGGCGACAAGATGCAGTTCCGGAACTACTACAAGCTGCCGGCCGCACAGACGAAGGAAGAGAACTGCGTTGCCCACAACGGCTCGCTCATCCCGATTCCGGGACGCGACGTGATGGTGCAGGCGTGGTACCAGGGCGGCATCTCGGTCTTCGACTGGACCGATCCGAGAAACCCGAGGGAGATCGCGTTCTTCGATCGTGGCCCGGTTGACTCGACCAGAATGGCGATGGGAGGATCGTGGTCAGCCTACTGGTACAACGGCAACATCGTCAGCTCAGAGATCGCTCGTGGTCTCGACATCTTCGAGCTCGTTCCGAGCGCGTACTTGTCGCAGAACGAAATCGACGCCGCGAAGACGGTGCACTTCGACTACTTCAACACGCAGGGCCAGCCGAAGCTGGTTTGGCCGACGAGCTTCGCGTTGGCGCGCGCCTACGCCGATCAGCTCGAGCGCTCGAAGGGTCTCAGCTCGGAAAGATTGTCACAAGTCCGCCAGGCGCTCTCGGGCTCGAGCCCAGTGTCGATGCAGGTCAAAACCGCTCTTGGAGCGTTGGCGGCACAGCTCGACGTTGATGCGCGCAGTTCCAAGGACGCGGGCAAAGTGCAGGCTCTGGCGAAATCGCTGCGGGACCTGGCTACATCCTGACCTGATCACGGCTGAACGCCAATGAGGTGCATCCAGGCACGTCATTGGCGTTCAGTTGCATCTCTTCTTTAACGAAAGGGGTTGTCATGCGCTTCTCTACACTCGTCTTGCCGGCCGCCGCACTCATTTCGCTCGCGTGCACCAGCAAGGCCCAAAATGAATCTTCGCGCGAAGTTGCTGGTGGAGGAATTTCCGTCCCCGGTTGGTCGGGACAGATAGACCCCGGTGAGGCGAGACGGGGCGGACTGCTCACCGGCGCCAAGCTCGCAAAGGAAGGCGATAAACTGCACGTCACCACCGGGCCCGCAGTGGCCTACTGGAGTGCGGCGAACACGGCGAGCGGCGACTACACGGTTAAGGCGAGCTTCACCGAGCCCAAGTACATGAATCTGAACGATCACCCGCACCCGTACGGAATCTTCATCGGCGGCAACGACATGGGGACCGCCAACGAGAGCTATCTCTACTGCGCGGCGTACGGTAACGGCAACTTCATCGTTCGCGGATTTGGTCCGGCGCCGTTTCAGCTCAATGGTGGCCACGGTGAAGCGAACGCAGCGGTACACAAGGCCGCCGCGCCGGGATCGCCGGTGACGCAGGACATCGCCGTGTCGGTGAAAGGTGACAAGGTGCAGTGCGCGATCAATGGTACCGTTGTCGGCACCTACGACAAATCCGCCGTCGTCGGAGCCGGAAAGCTCAAGTCCACCGACGGGGTTTACGGAATCCGCTTCTCGCACAACACCGAGGGAACGGTCAGCGGTCTGGCCGCGACGAAGCCCTAGCTCTTCATCACACACGCGAACAGATCTCGCTTGAACTAAACGCTTCGGCGCACGCGTCGAAGCGTTTAGTTTCAGCAAATGCCAGCCATAAGAGTTTCGGCTTTGCCGGCGCGCTTGGTCAGGATGGTCGAAGACCTCCGGCGCAAGGAAGACCGACTCGCCCTCCTGCTCAGCCTCGTCATCGGAGCGCTGGTCGGGCTCGTCGTCGTCGCCTTCATTCTTCTCACCGGCCGCCTCACCGCGCTCATGTATCCAGCGGGCGGATCCGGTTGGCGGCGTATCGCCGTCCCCACCATCGGCTCGCTCGTCACCGGATATCTCCTCTTCAGGTATTTCCCGCTCGCGCGCGGCAGCGGCATTCCGCAAACGCGCGCCGCGCTCTTCATCCACGACGGTCGCATCTCGATCCGATCAGTGGTGGGCAAGTTTGTCTGCTGCTCGATTTCGCTCGCCACCGGAATTCCGCTCGGACGTGAAGGCCCGTCGGTCTACATCGGGTCGGGACTCGCATCGGTCATCGCGCGACGACTGGGCCTGAGCAGGGCGCAGGTCAGATCACTGATTCCGGTGGGCGGAGCGGCCGCGCTCGCCGCTGCCTTCAATACTCCCATCGCGGCGGTGCTCTTCTCGCTCGAGGAGATCGTCGGCGATCTGCACGCACCCGTGCTCGGCTCAGTCGTGCTCGCATCCGCCGCGTCGTGGATGGTCCTCCACCTCGTACTCGGCGACAATCCGCTCTTCCACGTCCCCAGCTATCATCTCGTCAGCGCCGCCGAGCTGGGAGTGTACGTGGTGCTCGGGATCGTCGGGGGGCTCACCTCCGTAACATTCGTGAAGCTGCTGCTCTGGCTGCGCGCACGATTCGCGAAGATGCCAAGAGCATCGCTTTGGATTCAACCAGTTGCGGGCGGACTTACTGTCGGCATACTCGGCTATTTTGCGCCGCAGGTGCTGGGCGTCGGCTACGATCAGGTGGAGAGAGTTCTGAACGGCGACGTGATCCTCAAAGTCGTCGTCGTCCTGGCGATCCTCAAGATCATCGCAACATCGGTGGCCTACGCGTCCGGGAACGCGGGCGGGATATTCGGCCCGAGTCTGTTCATCGGGGCGATGGTGGGCGCGGCGGTGGGATCGGTGGCGCACATGGCCTTCCCCGGATCGACGGCGGGGCCGGGCGCGTACGCGCTCGTGGGAATGGGAGCGGCGTTCGCGGGAATCATCAGGACACCATTCACGTCGGTGGTCATGATCTTCGAGGTGACTCGGGACTATACGATCATCGTTCCGCTGATGATCTCGAATCTCATCGCGTTCTACATCTCGCAGAAGCTCCAGAAGGAGCCGATATACGACGCCCTCGCGCGTCAGGACGGACTGCACCTCCCCACCCGGACATCCCGCACGCAAGGGAGCGTTCCGCTCGTCAGCAGCGCAAGCAGAGATGCGCCGGAATCGCTCACTCCGGAAATGAAGATCAGCGAAGCCGCCGAGCGCGTGAAGGACAACGTTCTCGAGTCGTGGCCCGTCGCGGACGAGCTCGGCCTGGTGGGAATGGTGCGCACGCGTCACATCGTGCACGCGGAGGAGCAGGGCAAGCTGGAGATGACTATCGAGCGTCTCATGCAGATAGCGCGCAGATCGGACGGCGACAAGAGCGTCGATTTGCCTCACGTCCACAACGATCAGCCCCTCAGCCGGGCACTCGCGCGAATGAGGGAGAACGGGCACAAGGTTCTGCCTGTGGTGAGCCGCGCCAACGCGCGCATCATGCTCGGCATCGTCACGTACGCGGACATTCTGAAGGCGTTCGGCGTCGAGAGCGCCGACGACCTCGACTACAAGGATCATCCCGACCTGTGAAAACCCCCCTCTTCCAGCCGGCGGCCCCGACGCCGACTGCCACCGTGGCTGAGTTCGTCGCGACATTCGCGGTGATCCTGGGTGCGATCGTGGGGCTGCTTTTGTTCGACACCGCCCTCGCCCGCGTGGATCTCACAGAGCGCAAGGCATACGCTGCCCGTGAGTTTGGCCTTGGTGAGCGATTGACCGCGCAGGGAAGGACCGAACAGGGAATAGAACATCTCCGCACCGCCTCGACGCTCGACGGCGACAACTCCGCGTACGGCGTCGCGCTCGCCCAGGCGATTCTGGCCGACGGTCGGCCTGGGGAAGCCGAGCAGATATTGTTGCCGCTGCTCGAGCGGAATGAGACTGACGGCGCGACGACACTCGCGATGGCTCGGGTGCTCGCGAAGGAAGGCAAGCTTGACGAAGCGAAGTCCTACTATCACCGCGCGATCTACGGCCTGTGGCCAGTTGGCGCCGAGAAAAACCGCACCGCCGCGCGCTTCGAGCTGATCGATCTGCTCGCGCACGCCAATGCCAGACAGGAGCTTCTCGCGGAGCTGCTGCCGATTCAGGCTGATTCGACGAGCGATGTGGCGCAGCGAAAGAAAATCGCCCGTCTGTTCGTAGTAGCCGGATCGCCGGCGCGCGCGGTCCTGACCTTCCGCGAATTGTTGCGTCGCGACCCGCGCGATGCGGACTCCTACGTCGGGCTGGCGGAAGCCGCGCTTTCACTCGGGGATTTCGCCACAGCGCGCATCGACCTGCTCGCTGCTCAGAAGCTGATGCCCGAGGATAGCGTCAGCCTTCGGGGCAGGATAGCTCTCACCGACAGCGTGATCTCGCTGGATCCGACACAGAGCGGACTCTCCCTGCCCGAGCAGGTTCGGCGCAGCAGAAACCTCGTGCAGATGACGCTCACGTCCATGCGCACCTGCCTTGGCGTACAGGCGCCCCAGGTCGCGGCCGCGCTCGATTCCGCGAGTCTGCTGCTTGTTGCCGGCCGCGCAGCCGGACAAGCACAATCGGTCGAGCAGAATCTCTCGCTCGCGGAGCAGCTGTGGGGACTCCGCAGATCGAGGTGCGCGCCGGAGGCTCAGGATGGCGCGCTCACCCTCGTCCACAACAGGATTACGAAGTAGTGAACCTCCCATGACGGTGGCGCCGGGCTGGGGCTAACCAGTGGCGCCGCCAATACTCACCGTAATATTCCGCCACTTTCCCTGATTGAAGCGCATCACTGTCAGCGCGAACCGCGTCGCGTGTCCGATGAGAATCGCGATCCAGATGTGAATCGGCTCGAGCGTTCCAGTCCGCTGGATGACGAAGCAGATGCCGAGTGGCAGCACGACCTGCGAGATGATCGAGATGTAGAGCGGGCTCTTGGTATCACCAGTTCCCTGTAGTCCGCCGGTGTACGTCAGAGCGGCGGCAATGAAGAGTCCCGACAGGCTGAGCACGTGCAGCAGCTGCACTCCGATCGCGACGACGACGGGATCGTGCATCCCGAACACCGCCAGCAGCTGCCGCGGGATGAACAGGAACAACGCCCCGACGATTGCCGCGCTCGACAGACCGATCCGCGCGGCGACGTGCACTGCCGCGGCGGCGCGATCGGGCTTGCCGGCGCCCAGGTTCTGGCCCGCGAGTGCTGCGGAGGCGCCCATGAGGCCGACCGACGTCCAGGTGATGAGCGAGAAGAGCTGAGTGTAGCACACTGCGAACGCCGCCTGGGCCGCGGCGCTCTGCGCAAGCGACCCGATGAACGCAAGCATGAACACGCCGCCAATGTTCGCAGCGATTCCCTGAATTCCCGCGGGGAGTCCGAAGCGGAACAGGGAGCGGATAATGGTCCAGTCGGGAGCGTAACCCTGCCCGCGCGGGAACGAGACCACCCAACCGCCGTGCCAAAGCTTGAAGAGCGCGTACACCGCGAGCAGTCCCGACGCGGTACAGGTTCCCATTGCCGCGCCCTTCGTCCCGAACGCGGGGATCGGACCGAGCCCGCGAATCAGGATGATGTTGAGCACGAGATTCAGCACGGTCAAAGTGATGCCGAGCACCATCGGCGTCCGCGCGTCGCCGGCGGAACGAAGCGCGCCGCCGAGCATGAAGAAGACGAGCATCCCCCCGCTGAAGACGAACATGATGCGCAGGAATGGCAGCGCTTCGAGTTTTACTTCCGGCGCCGCATTCACGAGATCGAGCAGCCATGGCGCGGCAAAGTAGCCGATAGGCGCCATCACGAAGACCGCGAGGCCGATCGCCGTTATGAATGCCTGATAGACCGTGCGGTCCACCTTGTCATGATCGCCCGCCCCCGCGAAGCGCGCGACCAGGACGCTCATCCCGGTGAACAGCGACGAGATGAAGATGATGACGATGATCCACATCTGCATGCTGACGCCGATCGCCGCGTTGGCCTTGTACCCAATGAGATTGCCGACGAGCGCCTGATCGACCATCCCCTGTAGCCCGCCGATGATATTGGTGAGCATCGTCGGCCACGCCAGCTTCCAAACGGCGGGAAGGAGGGGACCCTCGACGATCGAGCGGTCGTAGCGCGGCCGCGCCGGCCGCCCCGCGGATTTCGGCGGGGACGCGGCGGGCGCGACGGGCGCGGCTGCGTCGGTCAATACGGGTTACCGCTCGTCACGGTTTGCCGCGCTTCGAGCGGGCGATCATCGCATCGACGCTCCACGGGCCGGCGCCGGCAAAGACCAGGTACAGAAAGATGAAACAGTACAGGATGGCGGGGGTGCCCATGTTCACCGACGGGAAGAACGACCGCGGATAGTGGCCCTGAAAATAGGCGACCGCCATTTCGCCGGCGAGCACGAATGACACCGGACGCGTGAGCAGACCGATCAGGATCCGGATTCCGCCGAACGTCTCCAGAGTGCCCGCGAGCCCCAATTTCGACATCAGGATGATCGGTGGCATGCCAGCAGGCATTGGTGGCAAACCGAACAGCTTCATCGTGCCAAAACTGATAAACACTGCTCCCGCGACGATGCGGAGGACGCTCAACATCCGCCCCGTCCAAGGCGATTGGGACGGCTCAAATATCGACATGAGACGGGACTCCGTTTTGACGGTATTGACTCGCGGTCGCTACCTGCAAGACCGGGACTCCGCTTACCCGCCAGGCTTGTGGGGCTGGTCTCATCGCATCATCTCCCATTTCTCAGCGCCGCAGCGGAATCATGGCGCGTACCCTGTCGTCGCGCAGGTAAAGCCCTCCCCACACGAGCAGCGCGATGTAAACCGGAAAGAGCGTCGTGCTCAGCAGCGGAGCGGCAACACGCACCTGCGTCGCGATCGCCCCGCCAAGATAACCCGTCAGCAGGATCGCGCCCAGAACAGACGTGCGTGGATACAAGTAGAGCGCGACGCAAACGAGCTCGACGATCCCCAGAGCAACGGCGACGCTCAACGGAAACCCGAGCTGGGCAAACCCCTCGACAACGGGAGAAATCTTCAGCACGTGTATGACGCCATCGAATGTCATGAACAGAGCCGCGAGGCCGCTGATAATGCGCCCGGCCCACAGACTCCTGCTCGAGATCGAAGAATCTTGAATGTCAGATTGCACTGCGCGTTACCTCCAGAATTGTGACCGTGATTTGGCAATTGCTCATCGCGGACTCGTCCCATTCAGGCACGAGCGAGCGCGATCCAGCAGCAGCTCGCGCTCGCGCACGTTCCGCGTGAGTGATGCCGCGTGCTCGAATTCCGGACGCGCCTCGCTCGGGCGCCCAAGCTTCAAAAGAAGATCGCCCCGCACGCTCGGCAACAGATGGTACATCTTGAGCGATGGCTCGGAGCCGAGCGCCTCGACCAGTTTGAGGCCGGCGGCGGGACCGTATGCCATCGAGACCGCGACCGCGCGATTCAATTCGACGATCGGCGATGGCGTGAGCTCGGCGAGGGCGTCGTAGAGCGCCACGATGCGCTCCCAGTCCGTCTCATCCGCTGTGCGCGCCCTCGCGTGGCAGGCGACGATTGCAGCCTGCAATGCGTAGGGGCCACGCGCGCTTCCGAGGTGCTCCGCGCGCGCGAGCGCGGCGAGTCCGCGGCGAATGAGAATCTGATCCCAGCGGCCGCGATCCTGATCCAGCAGGAGGATCGGCTCCCCAGATGGGCCGGTGCGCGCGCGCAGGCGCGACGACTGCATCTCCATCAGCGCGACGAGCCCGTGCACCTCCGCCTCGTTAGGCGCGAGCTCGGCCAGGATTCGTCCGAGGCGGACTGCGTCGTCGCAGAGAGCCGGTCGCGTCCAGTCGTCACCCGCGGTCGCGGAGTAGCCTTCGTTGAATACGAGATAGATCACTCCCAGCACCGACGACAGGCGCGCGGTGCGGTCTGCACCTCGCGGAACCTCGAACGGCACTCGCGCCTCAGCGAGTGTTCGCTTCGCGCGTACGATGCGCTGCGCAACCGTGGCTTCCGGAATGAGGAACGCGCGCGCGATCTCATCCGTCGTGAGGCCACCCAGCAGGCGCAGTGTGAGCGCGACGCGCGCTTCCGTCGAGAGAACCGGATGGCAGGCGGTGAATATGAGACGAAGGAGATCGTCGCCGATGTCGTCGTCGAGCGCGGCGTCGAGATCCGCGACGGTCATCTCCTGTTGCGTGTCGAGCTCGTGCCCGAGCTCCTCGTGCGTGCGCTCGATTCGCTTGCTGCGGCGATGCATGTCGATCGCGCGATGCTTCGCGGTGGCCATTAGCCAGGCGCCCGGACTATCCGGGATTCCCGACTCCGGCCACCGCTCGAGCGCGGCGAGGAGAGCGTCCTGCGCCAGATCTTCAGCGAGACCGACGTCGCCCACGATGCGCGCGAGCCCGGCAATGAGTCTGGCGGATTCGATCCGCCAGACTGCATCGATCGCGCGATGTGTGTCGGACACGGGCGCCTGCTATCCTCGCGCGGTTGGTTTGGCGCGCTGGCGCTCCCCTTCCCTACTGAACTGGAGAGTCGGCTCGGCCTCGAAGGCCGGTTGGTCGTGCATGAGACGAACCTCGCTCTCACCTTCGCCGACGACCTTGAGAAATTGCTTCGCCAACTCGATCGCTTCTGCTTTCGACTTCGCCTGGACAATCGCGAAGCCGGCGATCAGTTCCTTCGTCTCCGTGAACGGTCCATCGGTGACAGTGAACTTTCCATCGGAAGCGATCCGCACCCTCGCGCCTTTCGAGCTCGACTGGAGTCCATCGGTCGCGAGCAAAGCACCCGACTTCGCCATCTTTTCGATGAACCGTCCCATCGCCGCCATGTGCTCCTGGGTCGGGGGAACGTCCTCTTTGCCTGGCTTGTATAGCATCATGAACCGCATTGGTAGCTTCTCCGTGATTTCGGTTTGTAAGGATCGCGACAAACGCGTCGCAATGATCGCGTTTCAACGATTGCTTCGCGACTATCGCTTCGCGTTTTCGGCCATCTGCTTGCCGAGCCGCGCTTCCTGCTCGCGGAGCTCGGGGGTGAATTCGGCGCCGAAATCGTCGGCCTCGAACACCTGGCGAATCTCGATCTCGGAATCCCCGTTCGGGAATGGATTGGGGCTGCGCTTGACCCATTCGACCGCCTCTTCCAACGACTTCACCTGGAAGAGCCAGAAGCCCGCGATCAGCTCCTTCGTTTCGGAGAATGGTCCGTCGATCACCGTCCGCTTGGTTCCGGAGAACTTGACGCGGACGCCCTTCGAGCTCGGGTGCAGCCCTTCGCCGGCCAGCATCACACCGGCCTTCACCAGGTCTTCGTTGAACTTCCCCATGTCGGCCAGAAGCTTCTCGTCGGGCATAACGCCGGCTTCCGACTCCTTGTTGGCCTTCACTATCACCATGAATCGCATTGTAGTCTCTCCTTATTGTTTCGGTTCGCGCCGTCGGCCGGAACATTTTCTCCGGAACAATCTGGCTTCTACGCAAGCGACGAACGAGAAACCGCTAAATCGACACACCGCGCGGAAGTTTCTTCAGGATCCGCTAAGTCGTTGAACTTCAACTACATCGCGACTCGAGCACTCGGCTGGGGCGCCGCGTTTGTGTAGATGCTCTGAAGAGGTCAACTACGCTGCCGCCAGCGTAGTTCAG
>JADGQU010000051.1 GCA_017881545.1 Gemmatimonadaceae bacterium | reverse complement strand
CCAGTCACCACTCCCAGGCGGGGTGGCAGCGGTTGTCCGCTTTCTGCTGAACACCGTACCGCCCTGGGTGCAAATCGGCGGAGTTGTCGTTGGGGCTGCCGTCGCCGTGTTCGTCCTCTGGATTCTGTTCGTGCATCACGGCCGGATCCACGGGTGGCTGGTCTCGCGCACTGGCGGCGTCAAGCTGGCGCTCGTGGCGGTGGCGATCGTGGTAGTTGCCGGCACCGCCGCGATGGGCACCGTGACGTGGCATTACACTCAGCATTCCAACAACTTCTGCGTCGGGTGCCACGTCATGAATCCAGCGTTCGAGAAATTCGCGAACGCGAAGAACAAGCACGGCAAGCTAGAGTGTCACCAGTGCCATCAGCAGTCGATTTTCGCCAGTGTGAGGCAGCTCTACCTGTGGGTCGCCGAACGGCCTGATAAGATCGGCATGCACGCCAAAGTGCCGAACAGGGTTTGCGAGAACTGTCACGTCACGAAGGACACGGCTAGCTGGCAGCATATCGCATCGACAGCGGGACACCGCGTCCATCTGGAGTCGCACACGGAAGCACTCAAGAACGTGCAGTGCGTAACGTGCCACGGCGTCGAGCTGCATCGATTCCTGCCGGTCAGCCAGACGTGCGGCCAAAGCGGCTGCCACAAGACGAGCGAAACGAACATCGTGCTCGGAAAAATGGCCCAGCAGACGGACTTTCATTGCACCAGTTGCCACGAGTTCACGGCCGACGTTCCCGCGCTCGCCACCCGTGACTCGGCGCGGGGCACGCTTGTCCCCGGCAGGCCCGAATGTCTCGGGTGTCACAAGATGCAAAAGGTTCTCGCTGACTTCGATCCGGCGAAAGATCCTCATGGCGGGAAGTGCGGCACCTGCCACAATCCACACATACAGAAGACGACGGCGGAGGCCGTGAAGTCCTGCACGACGGCCGGCTGTCACGCGAATTGGCGCGACGATCCGTTCCACGTTGGCGCGGCCCACAAGCAGATCGCCCCACAATGCCTCACCTGTCACGTGCCGCATGCCGCAAAGGTCGACGCGAGCAATTGCGAAGGATGCCACTTGAGAGTGCGGAGCCATGGACGGTTGCAGCCGCCCCTTCCCTTCGACACGACCAAGGCGCTGCGACGGGCGGATGCAACGCTGTCTCCAGGCCCGCCCGATGCGACGTACGCGGATTCACGCCACTCGGCTACCTTGGCATCGTTTGCTCGGGGCGGTCCGTCCGCGGAACCCAGCGACGATGCCACTCTACTCGAGCGCGACGAGATGAGGCCAGCGGCCAACTACGCCGCCGTGCGTCTGTCGCGCCCGCCGCCCGCGGTTGCGGACTCCTTCCCTCACGCGAGGCACGCAAAGCTTGCGTGCCTCGTCTGTCATGTGACCGGGACTGGAGTCGGCCTCCTGACGTTCAAGCCGCCGCGTGGCTGCGCCATCTGCCACCATCAGGCGACCACGTCGGGCGGCTGCGCGACGTGCCACAAGACGAACGAGTATGCGGCTGTGAAGCACACGACGATGACGATAACGGTCCCCGGCCACGAGCCTCGTCCGCGGCCGGTGGACTTCTTTCACGCGATGCACACCAAGCGCACGTGCGTAGAGTGCCATTCAACTCCGGTAACCCGGGAGGTGTCGGCGACGCAGGCGCAATGCAAGGATTGTCACAGCGACCACCACGCCGCCGGCCGCAACTGCTCGGCGTGTCACACCATCGCCGACCCCAAGTTTGCGCATCGGACACTCGAGGCCGCGCACCAGCGCTGCGACGCGTGCCATACGGCGACGACGATCGCGGAGCTGACGCCGACGCGAAGCTTCTGCAGCACCTGCCATACGGCGAAGGCAAAGGGCCACTACGACCAGAAGGAATGCAGCGTCTGCCACTTCCTCGCTGAACCCGGCGTCTATCGCGCGAGACTCATCACGTCGCGGCCAGGATGACGCGCCGCTGCGTTCCGATCGCTGCGACGGTTTCGATTGCCGCGCTCATAATGGCGACGGCTGCCGCGCCGGCCGCGGCCCAGGATTACCGCGTTCGGATCGACGCAAGCGCACAAACCGTTTCGTTTCGCGGCCTCTTCTCCGACAGCATCCCGATCGCGCTGGTGGTGACCGGTGCGAACGGCGGAACGGAGACGCCGGATGGCCAAGCGGTGCGATGCGGCGCCGGAGACTACTGCTTTTTCTTCCAGCCGGGCCCGGTGTTGCGCGGGATTCCCGTCACGACCTCCGCGAGCGTGGTCATGTGGGGGCTCGGAGTTGAGGGACTCGCCCTCCACGCGACAGGCCGGCTCATTGGAGATCTCGGCCGCGATAAGGTGTGGCCCGGGACCGTTCCGTCGGGTCAGCTCATTGAGGGCTATCTCGAGTATCAGCGCTCAGTCGTCGTTGTGCGCGCTGGGCGCCAGCTCGTGTCGTCGCGCCTGGAGCCGGTCGGCTTCGATGGCGGTTGGGTCAGAGCTCGTTGGGACAAAGCGTCGCTCGATTTCACGGGCTACGGAGGGTGGGGCCTCGGTCAGGAGGCTGCTGTTCCGGCGAATAGTCCCGCGCTCAATCCGCTCGATGAATGGCGACCGAGTGACCGACAGCTCGTGGCAGGCGCGGAGGCAGCGTTGCATCTCAGAGACATCGACATGCGCGCGGAATACCGGCGGGAGATCGACCCGCAGGACCACTATTTCGTTTCTGAGCGCACTGCGTTCTCGTTTGCCGCGAGCGCCGCGGCTTTTCGGTTGGCGGGCGGACTCGATTACAACATTGCGGAAGGACATCTGGGGAGTGCCGACCTCACGCTCACGTATCTGCACTCGCGATTTGCGCTGTCCGGAGGAGCGCGGCGCTACCATCCCTACTTCAGTCTGTGGACACTTTGGGGGGCTTTCAGCCCGGTGCCGTACAACGCGCTGAACGTTTCCGCCCAATTTCGACCGACCGATTGGTTGTCGCTCAACGGGCGAGGCGAGCGGTACCACTATGAGAGCGCGGATGTCTCCACCGCACTCGTGCCCGATCTGGAGGATCGCGGATGGCGCACAAGCCTCGGCGCCACCGTGACGCCGAATTCGCGCTTGGCACTCGATGGCGATTTTGGCCTCGAGCACGGACCCGGGGCCGCGGCGCGGTTTGCAGATGGCACAATCACTTTCACGCCCAACGAGAGTTTTTCGTTCGGTGTATACGGCGGGTCGCTGGCGCGGCCATTGGAGCTGCGCTACTACGACGCGACGAGTCACTGGATCGGTGGCCGCGCCGAGTGGCAGTTCACCGGGCAACGGCGCATATGGAGCGACCTGGCAAGCGTCCACGATGATCGCCAGAGGCCCGATGCAAGCGGGTCGTCGCTCGATCAGGTCCGAGTCCGGGCAGGATTGAGTCTGTCGTTCGGCTCCGGCGCCGATCGCACGCCGCTGCCGCCTGCTCGCAGAACGGGACAATGAGCCTGCTCCCGCGTGTAGCTCCGGCGCTGGCGATCGCCGTGCTTGCTGCGGGGGCACTCGTCGCGGCGCCTCAGGCGATCCGGGCGCCGCGAGAGACATTTCCACACGAAAAACACGCCAACATGTTCCCGCTGTGCGTCACGTGTCACGCGGGCGTGACGGAACCAGGGCAGCCGATGTGGCCCGACCCGTCACGATGCGCGTCTTGCCACGATGGTGTGGTGAAACCAAGAGTTGCGTGGCAGCCGCGAACCGGCCCGCGCGCAGGCAATCTCCGGTTCACTCACGACGCACACAGCCGCGCTGCGACAGCGGGACACCCGGCTGACAGCGCGCTGACCCGAAACTGTTCCGCGTGTCACAACGTGCTCGGCGCGCCACGGATGACCGTGCAGCACGCGGTAGTCGGGCAATGCCTGGATTGTCACGGACTAAAGGCCCCACACGTGGATGTCGCCAGCGACGCTTGCGCGACCTGTCACGTGCGGCTGACCGACGCACCGAGCCTGACCCGCGAAGTCATCGCGCGCTTCCCCAAACCACAGTCGCACAACGCGCCCGATTTTCTGCTCGGCGGCCACGGTAGGGCGGCGCGGGTAACGGGTGTGGCCTCGGGCCCGAACGCCATCGCGGCGAGCTGTGCCACGTGCCACTCGCGGAATCTATGCATCACGTGTCACGTGAACGCCCCCGAGTCGCCGGTGATTCTCGCTCTGGCGCTCGACGATCGGTCGCCGGCCTACGCGACGTCGCAGCTGGTGCCGCCAAGCCATTCAGCGGCCGGCTGGTTGCGCGCGCACGGACGGGAGGCGCAGCGAGCGGGCGCGACGTGCGCCACCTGTCACACGCGGGAGAGCTGCATGAGCTGTCATGTCGGCGTGCCGTCGCGCGTGATTGCGGCGCTGCCGGCCGCCGGTCCGGGACGCGCTGTGGGCGCGCGGATGACACGCGCAAAACCATCGAGTCACACAGCGGACTTCAGGGAGCACCACGGCGCGGAGGCGAGCGCACACCCGACGACGTGCGCGAGCTGTCACGCGCGGGAGAGCTGCACGAGCTGCCACGTCGGATCGTTGCCGCCCGCTGTTGCCGCCATGCCGCCCGGCGCCTACGGGGGCGGGGCAAGCCTGATATGGGCGCGCTCAAAACCGTCGAGCCACACGCGTGAATTCAGGGAGGGGCACGGACCAGTGGCGAGTGCCAGCCCGAGAACCTGCGAAACCTGCCACGAGAGATCGATGTGTCTCGAGTGTCATCGGCCCGACGGGTCCCGCGAGTCTCGCTACCACCCGCAGAACTTCATCACGCGGCATCCGAGCTCGGCGTACACGCGCGAGGCGAATTGCAGCGATTGCCACAACCCGGCGCAGTTCTGCCAGAGCTGCCACCAAAAGGCCGGACTCGTCACGGCGTCGCCGCGAATCGGTCGGACCGGTTACCACGATGCGTTCCGCGGCTTCAGCCTGGGACACGGCCAGGCCGCGCGGCAGAGTCTCGAGTCGTGCGCGTCCTGCCACGCCGAGCGCGACTGCACGGCGTGTCACTCGGCGACGGGCGCCGGCTTTCGCTTCAACCCTCATGGGCCCGGATTCAACGCAGCGCGGATGCGGGAAAAGAACCCATCCGTGTGCATCGCGTGTCATGGACGCGCGATCCCGGGAGTCCCTTGATCTAGCGATCAAACCAGATGACGACATTCACGGAGACGTCAGCATGAAGAGCATAACTATGTCGCAACTCGGCCTCTGCCTCGTTGCGGCGTTGACTATCGGATCGTGCAGCGGCGGCCGCGACGCGCCGAAAACCCCGCTCGATCGTGCAAGCACCGCCAGCGTTGGCACGAGCGCCGCGGAGACCAGGATCGGGATCACTGGCGAGGCGAAAATCGCCCTCGACAGCGGCAACACTCTCTTCAGGGCGAAGGCCTATGACCGCGCGCTCGCGCAGTACCGCCGCTCAGCGCGTCTGGCCCCGACCGAGCTGGCGCCGCTCTTTGGAATCCTCATGGTGACCGACGTGACCAAGAACGCGAGGCTCGCCGACAGCACGCGGTCGCGCATGCGTGAACTGAATCCGGCGGCCGCGGATTCTTCGGCTGCGATGTCGCACGCCGAGATCGTTGGCGTTCATTCCCGCACAAGAAAGCCGGCGGCGGCGCCACCCGCGAAAAAGCAGGAAGGCAGCACCACGTCCACGAGTTTCTAGCGCGTCGCGCCTGACGCGTGCGACCGGTTGCCCTATTAGGTTGCATGCTGAATATTCCTCCCATCGGGCTCCTTCGCCCGATGCAAACCACCTCCCGCACATGGCCGACCCCAACATTTCAGCGATTGGGAAATACCGCATCATCGAGCTCGTAGGCGAGGGCGCGATGGGGGTGGTCTACAGGGCCCATGATTCCGTCCTCGACCGCACCGTCGCCATCAAGGTGATGAACGAGTCGATCGCGCGACAGGAAGACCTCCGCAAGCGTTTTCTGCGCGAGGCCCAGGCGGCGGGATCCCTTCAGCATCCGAACGTGGTTTCCATCTATGACCTGGGAGATCAGGATGGCCATCTGTTCATCGCGATGGAATTCGTTCAGGGTCTGGATCTGGAGCGCCTGATCGAGCTCGGCGAGCCGCTGGCGCTGCAGGCCAGACTCGACATCATAATCGACGTGCTCACGGGGCTTTCCTTCGCGCACAAGCGCGGGATCGTGCATCGGGACATCAAGCCGGCCAACATTCGCGTCGGCGAGGATGGAAGGGCGAAGATCATGGACTTCGGCGTCGCCCATCTCTCGTCTTCGAGCATGACCAGCACCGGATCGATCCTGGGAACGCCGACCTACATGGCTCCGGAGCAGATCACCGAGGGAAAGACCAGTTCGGCCACCGATATCTTCGCGGTGGGCGGGGTGCTGTATCAGATCCTCACGATGATGAAGCCGTTCGAGGGTGCCACGCTGCAAAACCTGTTTTTCAAGATCATCACTGAAACACCGCGTTCAGTCAGCGAGCTGATGCCCGGACTTCCCCCCGCCCTCGATCGCATCGTTCAAAAGGCCATGGCGAAGGAGCCCGCGGATCGATATGCGAGCGCGCTCGAAATGGCGAACGAGTTGACCGCCGTGCGATCCAAGTTGAGTGGGCCTTCGTACCCGGCTTCGGTTTCCCTGAGTGCTTCCGTCGCCAGCGCAATCGAGATGTCCAGGAGGACTTCCCGGAGGCGGATCAGAACTTTCGCCTTTGCAGGTGGCGGAGCGCTCGCCGCTGCCTCCTTGTTCGCGATCGCCTGGTCGCGCGGCTCTCTATCCAGGCCGCCGAAGCTGGAAGCAGCCGACAAGCCATCGCCGGTTGTAGCCGCTCCGGCATCGCCGCAGGTATCGTCCGCGGTGAATCCTCCGGCCGCAACGGGGAATTCTCGGGCGACGGCGACCACGGGTAATTCCGAAACCCAGCCATCGCCAACGACCCAGCGCCCGATCAAGCAGGAAAAACCGCGCCCGAGCGAGCGTGACACGCGCGCTGCCACCGCGGCGAAGGTTACGCCCAAGCAAACTCCAACCCGGGTCATACCGAATCCGGTCCCGCTCACCCGGGCGCCGGCATCAAGCGTGACCACAAAACAGGAGCCGCTGCCCGCGCCTCCTTCGGTCGTAATTGCAGCGCCAGTGATCCCGGCGCCGCAGAAGCAAGAGACAACGCCGCCGAAGCAAGAGTCACCGCCGCCGGCACCGGCGGCGCCAACCGCCGCTGACATCGCGCCCGCCGTGGAAGCTCTCTCGCGCGCGATCGAGTCGAAGGACATCGGGGCGATCCGTCGTGTCTATCCCGGCCTGACGGGTGACCAGCAGCGGCGCTTCGAACAGTTCTTCCAGGCAGCGCGGACCATTAATGCCAGCTTCAGAGTCGCGAACGTTGCGGCTTCAGGCGCGTCGGCGGCGGATGCTCAACTCGTGGGGACCTACGAGTACGTGACGACGGCGGGCAAAACAGAGCGACAGCCCGTCACCTTCGCCGTGACGCTTGGGCGCGATGGCCACACGTGGCGGCTCACCTCGATGCGCTGATCTTCCGCTTTTCGGGGAAGCAAGTACGCGCACTAGACGGCAAGAGCGCGTACTGGAGAGCTAGAACGTGTACTCAACCGCGGCGGTGTAAACGAGATTGGCTCTCAATCCGCCCCGATTCAACGGGAAGAGGGCGTTGAGCACGGCCGTCGTGTTACGGGCAGGCGTCACCTTGAAGCCGAACGAGCCATTCACGATATCATCGCGAATCTCGGGAATATTCGTGGGAATCACAGTCCGGCGAAACGGCGATTCATAGTTGACGGGAGCAGGCAGGTGCAGCTTGCTGTCACCCACCTGCAGCTCCGTCACAAGATCCGCGGCGAGAGTGACGTTGTCGTTCATTCGATCATCGAATCCGATAGTCCCTAGCACGGCGTCGTTCTGCTGTGTGCCGGCGTGATGCAGATAGCCGGCGTTCACGTGGGGCGAAAAATCACCAACGTGTGAATTAAAGATCGCCAAGGCCCGGCCCGCGAACTTCCCCGAGCCAAGCAGATCCTCTTCGCTCCCCGTCGGAAAACGGCCATCGACCAGAACGGCGAAGCTCGCGTTGGGCGCGTCTCGAAGGTTCACTTTGAGGCGCAGCGCGACATCGCCCAGGCCCGCCGCCGAGCCCAGGCTCTGCCGGTGAGCGGTCAGGACTGGATTGGCACTCGTACCGGCAAAATAGTGCGCCGCCGTAGTGCCGCCAAAGGGCTGGATTTGGGCGTCGCTTTCGCCGGTAAAATTCGCTTGCACTATGGGTACGACGAGTCCGAAGTCGAATCGGTCCGTAACGCCATACGTGAGGTAGACCGATGTAACCCTCACGTCGAGATCTATCGACAGGCGAAAGTCCATCACGTCGTTTTCGAGAACCGGCACGCCGAGCAGCGAACAGTCGCCCCCGAACTGGGCATCACATCCCGGGAAGTTCACGTTCTGGTGGGTGAATTTCAGATCGATGTTGTGCATGTCCACGCCGCGCAGCGTGGCGAAGCGGAAACCGGTTCGGCTTATTCCCGCCAGTACCCGTCCGCTACCCAGGGTTTGTGCGCGCTCGGCGAAGATCGGCCCCGCCGACGTAGAAGTTCGAACGGGTACGCCACCCTCGAACCGGAACGTTTCTCCGCCGCTGGTGGATCCTATCGGTATGTTCGCGACGCTGGCGCCAAGCGCATCGCTGATGAAAGCGATCAGCGACGCGTTCTCCGCATTCGACGAAGGTATGAAATGGAGGCCGTGTGCCTGCAATGATAGGGGATTGGTCGGGTCACCTGACCCGGCGAGGAAAAGCGGATCCTGTCCGGGGCCGAAAATAAAGAGATCTGAAAACCGGTCACGGAGGTGCTGCGCGCTACTCGGGGACGACGCCACAAGGGAGGCGACGACGACGAGTGCGAGCAGCTTGAATTTGTAAAGCCGTGCAGCACGATTGCGCATCGGGGACCGTAGCCTGACAGGGTCATAGGGCGATTGAACCGGCAATATCTTAGCAGTGATCGTATGGCCAGGCAACGCGGCCTAACAGCGATCATGTTATTGACATTCGGAGCACGTACGGGTTTCCCTGACTTGATTCTGGTGCGGGTGGCTGTGTTATTAACGGCTTATCGCGTTTGGCGAGACTCGGCGTTCCGAACGTTTACCCGGGGTTTCCCGTTGTCTTCGAGTTCGACCGAACAGACCCCTGGTTCTGACGGCGAGGAAAACGAAGGGCGGCGCAGTTTCCTCAAGCGCCTTAGCGCGGTTGGCGCGCTCGTCAGCGCGGGTTTGGTCTCCTTCCCGGTGTTGCGCGCCATCTTCCCACCGACCTCCCGCCGGTCCGCTGGTGGCAACTGGGTGAAGGTCGCCGATGATACCGCCCTTCTCGACATTGGCGTTCCCATTCGCGTGAACTTCGTGCAGAGCGTCGACGACGCGTGGATCGAGAGCCGTACGCTCAACGGTGTTTGGCTGTACACCGAGGACGGCGAAAAATTCAAAGCGTACAACGGACACTGCACGCATCTCGGCTGCAGCTACTTCTACGACAAGGACAGAAAGAACTTCTTCTGCCCCTGTCACCGCGGGCAGTTCGACGTGAAGACGGGCAAGGTGCTGGATGGGCCACCTCCCCGGCCGCTCGACGAGCTCGAAGTGGAAGTGCGCGACGCCTCGGTGTTCGTGAACTACAAGGACTTCAGGCTGGGCGTCGCCGACCGCATCGAGGCCTAGCGGAATGAGCCGAGTGGGTCGCTGGCTAGACGAACGGATGGATCTGACGGGAATTCGGCGATCCCTCCTCGACCGGCCGGTTTCGCGCAACCTCACTTGGTGGCATACGCTGGGCAGCGCGACGCTTGCCGTCTTCATGGTGCAGGTAGTAACCGGCATCGTGCTGGGGATGTACTACTCCCCCTCTCCCGACCACGCGTACGAAAGCATCCGATATCTCGAGCGCGCCGTTGGCAGCGGCGCCGCCGTGCGCGGGATGCACCACTGGGGTGCGTCGGCAATGGTAGTGCTCGCCTTCGCCCACATGATTCGCGTTTTCACCATGGGGGCCTACAAATATCCCCGAGAGGTCAACTGGCTTCTCGGTGTGGCGCTTCTTTTCATAGTGCTCGGTTTCGGCTTCACCGGTTATCTCCTGCCGTGGGATCAAAAGGCCTACTGGGCGACCGCGGTTGGGACGAACATAGCAGGCACCACCCCATTCATCGGCGCCAAGCTCGTGACCCTCCTGCGTGGGGGATCACAGCAGGGCGCGGCGACCCTGACGCGATTCTACTCGCTGCACGTCCTCCTGCTGCCCGTCCTCCTCGCAATCATCGTTGGCCTTCATCTCTTTCTCGTCATCAGACAGGGCGTCGCGCCGCGTGCAGCGGAGCTCGAGACGAACGCTCCCACGCGCACGTCCGACTCCGAGTATCCCGCCTACTATCGGAATCGCGAGCACGCATCGAAAACCGGGGGATTCCGCTTCTGGCCCGACATCATTGCGAAGGACGTCATCGTCGGGACACTGGTCGTCGCGATTCTCGCTCTCCTCGGCACCTTCGTAGGCGCGGGGCTGGAGGCGCCGGCCGACCCGACGGACTCGTCATACGTTCCGCTGCCCGAGTGGTATTTCCGGCCGTTCTTCCAGCTCCTGAAGCTGGTGCCCGGATCGTGGGAGAGCGCGATAGCGGTGGGACTACCGATGGCGCTCGTGCTCGTCCTTCTGCTCCTTCCATTCTTCGACAAGCGGAGCACGAGATCGATCACGAAGCGCCCGGCGGCGGCTACCATCCTCGGAGGAATCACGCTGGGCACGGCGGTCCTCCTCGGCGCATCGATGCGTGACCAGCCGAAGAATGTCGTTGCGCCCGAGGTGGGACGGATCCTGACATCGACGGAGCGGGCGGGACGAACGCAGTTCGAGCGCCAGCAGTGCGGCGGATGTCACAAGCTCGCGGGCATGGCCGCCGTACCAAAAAAGGAAGACGCCCCCGATGCGCCCGAGCTGACCGAAGTCGGGCTGAAGCATTCCACAGCGTGGTTGCACAGCTACATCGAGGATCCAGTGCGCTTCCATCCCGACTCGAAGATGCCAGCCTATGGACCGCCCACTCTCAGCCATCAGGAAATCGAGGAGCTGGCGCGTTATCTGGCATCGCTTCGCGGACG
>JADGQU010000276.1 GCA_017881545.1 Gemmatimonadaceae bacterium | reverse complement strand
GCGATCACCCTCGATTGAGATTGTCACCATGGTCTTTTCTCGAGAACCATCGCTCAATCCTTGGGGATGGCCCGGCCCACAACCACCGTGATGTTGTCAGTGCCGCCAGCCTCGAGCGCATCCTTGAGGAGGTCCTCGGCCACCTGCCGCGATGATCGCATCGCGCCGAGCCGCTCTGCGATTCGTTCATCCGGAACGTGTCGCGTCAGGCCATCGCTGCAGAGGAGATGAACCACGCCCCACGCATTCGGAACCCGCGTGACGACCGGTGCCGTCTGCCGGCCCCCGATGGAGCTGGAAAGCACATTCGACAACGGTGATTTATCGATGAGCTCGGGGGGCAATATTCCCTGGTCCGCGAGTTCCTGCGCGACGGTCTGGTCGCGCGAGATCTGGTGCAGCGCGCCGTCCTGGTACTGGTAGTAGCGGGAGTCCCCGACCTGAAGGATGTAGGCCCACGGCCACACGCCGATGAAGAGTGTCAGTGTGGTTGCCATCCCGGACGCGGTCTCGTCGGATGCGGCCTTCTCCTGAATCGTCTCGTGGCATCTCCTCGCGCCATCCTCCAGCACCTGGGCAAGGTCGACCTCTTCGTCGTTGACCTGGTAATAACAGCGAGCGCCCTCGGCGATGTAACGCGTCGCTACCTCGAGCGCCATCCTGCTCGCCTGCTCGCCCTTGAGTCCTCCTCCCACGCCGTCGGCGACCATCATGAAGGAAGCGACGCGTTCCTCCGCGAGGGGGATCTTGTCGAGTGCGAGACTGGACTGCCGGATGTTGAGGCGCTTGCGGAGGGATCCGATCAGGAAATGGTCCTGATTCTCGGCGCGAACCTTTCCGCGGTGCGTGAGCCCGTAAACGTCCAACTCATCGTCGCGCGGCTTGCGCGACGACATGTCGGCCGGCGCCATCTCTTGTGTGTTAGTCATCGTGCCCTCCCGTCCAGCCGCAAAAAAGTGCTGCTAGTGTCACCGTGTTGGGGTTCTTCAATCCTTCAATCCATTGTACTCGGTGTCAAGCGGGAGACCGCCAGTATGAAAGGCCGAGATACTTAGAAGCCGTACCTTATCCCAATCTGTATCTGTCTCGGATCCCCGAGTCCATTCCGGATCGTCCCGTCGAAGTTGAACAGCAACGACGCCGACGACGGATCACGGAAGTTGTCGCGATTCAGAACGTTGAACACTTCCGCTAGCACCTCGAACTGCCCGCGTCCTTGCACGCGGAACGGCTTCGACAGCCGGATGTCCCAGCTCGCGAATGCGTTGTCGCGCCGAATCGTGTTCCGCAACAGGATCGTCCCGTTGGCGCAGATTCTGTCCGTCGCCGCCGTCGCGCGTATTCCACTCGGCGCGTTGTTAACGCACTTCTCCGAAGTGGGTTGGGCCGAGTAAAAGGAGAAGCGGGTGTTGCCGTAGATGTCGAACGGGAAATGGTACAGCGCCCAGAGATTCAGGCGATGACGCTGGTCGCGGTCGCTGTAGTTGTACTCGCGATCGAGCCTGGCGGCGTTGGCGTAGCGGAAGCTGAATGGATCGCGCTCGTTGTCGTCGTCGCCCTTGTCGACGGCGAGGGTGTAGTTGGCCTGGTACTGGAAGTCGGGGTCAGCCAGCCTGCCGAGGCTCAACGTGACGCCCTGGTAGCGAGATTTTGCCGAGCTCTCGACGGTGGTGAGAACGCCGACTCCGTTGGCTGTGCCGTTGAGTCCGCTCGTCCACGGCGAGCCGAACGCCGCGTCGTTGCGGTTAACGAAGCGCGTGAGATTGTCGGTTGCCGCGTAGGTGTACGCTACCGACGCCGCCAGCTTGTAGAAGATTTCCTTGTCGTAACCGATCGACGCACTCATCGTCCGCGGGTTCTTGAAATTCTGGTCGAAGATAAAGATGTCCGGCCGGAACGGCGCTCCGGCTGGAGCGGGAAGGAGCGAGTTGTAAGGAGGCGGTGGACCAAGCACGCCAGTGAGTGCGCTGTTGCGGAAGATCGTCTGACCGATCGAGCCGTTGGTGCTGCGCGCGCTCGCAAGATTCAGCCCGGGAATGCGAGCGTAATAGAGTCCCGCCGCCGCGCGCAGGACATCCTTGCCATCACCTTTCACATCCCACGCAATGCCCAGCCTCGGCTGGAACATCTTGAAGTCTGATGGAATCTTCCCGTTCGATGGGAAGGTGTATGTGCCGGTCGACTTTGTAACGCTTTGTCCGATGAAACCCGAGAAGAAAACCTGCGACGGCGGGGTGATCGGATCGGGCTCCTTTTGTCCTTCCCAACGCACGCCATAGTTGACCGTGAGATTCGGCGTCGCTTTCCAGTTGTCCTGGATGAATACCCCGAAATCCTGCTGCGGGATCACCTGCGTTCCCGAAGCCTCGACCGAGAGCCCATTCACTCCTGCTTGCTGGAGGTAGAGCTGAATCGGTCCCGAGATCGTCTGCCCCGGCGGGCACGCGCCCGTGACTGAACTGCCTACCTGGACACCGAAGGCGTTGCTGCACTCGACGTAGAGGTTCCCGAAGGTCACATAATTTTCGAAGCTCGTGACCGAGTTGAAGATGAAACGCCCATTCGCGAAGCCGATGAATGTCTGGTGCTCGGCCGTCCTGTTGTACTCGAAGCCGGTCTTGAAGATGTGATTTCCCCTGATCCACGAGACGTTGTCGAGTGCCTGCACACGGGTGTCGTACGATTTAACCGGAATGAAGAACGGCTCGCCGATGCGGAAACCTGACGCGAAGTCCATCCCCGTGTCTGAGAACGGCCGGTTCTGTCCCGGTATCTGCGGTCCCGAGTACGAACGCGGACGATCTTCGCGGGCGAACTGGAATCGGAACTCGTTGTCAATCGTGTTGGTCAGGTGCGACACGAGACTGCCGTTGACCGCGTTCGAGAAATCTTTTTCGATCGCGTTGGAGCTGCGTGCCCAGGAATCCACGTCGAAGGTGCCGTTGTCCTGTTTCGAGTTCGTATAGTTGTACTTGAGCGACGCGTTGTGGGTCTCGTTGATCCGCCAATCGAGCTTCACGAGCGCCACCTGCGCATCGTTGGTGCGGCTGATTGGCCCGAAGTCCTGCCCCAGCACGCCACCGAATGCCGTGCCGAGGAATGTTTTGAGAGAGTCGAGAGCCGGGCTCGCCGGTCGCGTCTTCTGTTTAATTTCCGAGTAGGCCTGCTGGTCGTAGGCGACGAAATAGAAGAGCTTGTCCTTTACGAGCGGACCGCCGAACGTCGCGCCGAACTGGTGCTGCCGGAAGTCGGGCTTGAGCGTGAGATTCGCGTGCGACGCATCGGACGACAACGCTCCGTCCTTTCCGAAGTAGTGCAGCGTGCCGTGCACGTCATTGGTGCCGCTCTTGGTGATGACGTTGACGAACCCGCCGCTCGATCTCCCGAACTCGGCGTTCGCCCCCTGCGCGACCACGACCATCTCGCGTACGGCGTCGAGATTGAAGGTGAACGGAGGCCGCTGTCCTCCGCGCTGCTCGCCGAAGAATGGATTGTTGAAGTCGGCGCCGTCGACCGAGACGTTGTTGTGGATGCCTCGCTGTCCGCCAACACTGAGAACATCGCCGTCCGGTCCCTGCGTGATCGCGACATTGGGAGTGAGGAGTGCGAGGTTGAGATAGTTGCGCCCGTTGTTCGGGAGCGCGCTCACGACTTCGGCGGGGAGGTGCGTCGCCTCCGCCGAGAGTGTGGGATCGACCGTCGGAACCTGGGCGATGACGGTGACGCCTGTGAGCTGCGTCGTGGTGCGCGCGAGGATGAGAGGGAGATCGACCGTTTGTCCCAGCGTGACAGGGACGTTCGACCTCGTCGCCGGTGCGAAGCCGACCGCTCTCGCCGATACGATGTAATTGCCGAGCGGAAGCAGCGTTGTCACGAACACGCCGGCGTCGCTGGCTTTCACGGTGCGGGTGTAGTTGGTCTCCGTATTACGGACCGTGACGAAGGCGGGGATGGGCTTGCCGCTCGAGTCAGTCGCGGTTCCGCGAATGACGCCGGTGGTCGCCTGTGCCTGGGCGTAAAGGAGTGTTGGAGCAAAGGAGAGGGCCGCGAGAATGAGAGAGAATCGCAGCGATCGTGAGAGAGCGCGCCACTTCATAGGAGAGGTCCCCATCATGAGGGTAGGCAGCTAACTCGAAGAGACGGACATCAGTCCCTTGGATGAATCACCAACGTAACTCCAATGCGGGGGCAAGGCTATTCAGTGGAGCAGGAGACCGATGTTTCC
>JADGQU010000275.1 GCA_017881545.1 Gemmatimonadaceae bacterium | reverse complement strand
ATTAGCTGCCCGCCACCGATCGGTAGGACGTAGAGTTCCAATGACGGTGTGCGTGGCACGATTGGGCGGGCGACCGCCAAAATAAATCGCCGCAAACTCTCTGAGTTTGCGGCGTTTGTGTTTTCCATCCGTCTCTGGCTGCCCTGCTGCTTCCTAACTACGCTGCTTCCTGCCGCCCGCCTCAACGCTGCCTGCTACCTGCTGACAACCGAGGGACCGATCGCTGTCGCGAGAAGGCAAAAGCAGTTGATTGTGCTAGACCCACCAGGGATCAAAGCAGTCGTAGTTGTGTTGGACGGAGATCTTCCCGTCCCTGAATTCGAGCCAGATCGAGAGATGGGCGCGCATCTGCGAGTCGGCGGGCAGAGTGTCGACGGGAACCGCGAGGTATCCGCTCCAGAAAACCTCGAGCGCGACTGAATCGCCGTCGACGATCGAATTGAGGACGTCGTACTTCTGGGCCCGAAGCGTCTTCTTCCCCTTCCGTGCGGCATCGAGAAGCGCTTTGAGATCGCGATGAGCTCCGATCGGCGAGAGCCGGTTCGGAAACTCCTCCTGGACCGCGTCCTTGGTGAAGAACTCAGCCAAGGTCCCACCCTCGGCTCCGTTTTCCAGGGCCTCCAGGTAGCGGCGCGCGATTGCCAGATTGTCGGTCGTCGTGAGCGTCATGCCATCATCTCGGGCTTCGGGTGTGTCGTGCAGCACGCGATTTGACTCGGCGAAGGCGTGTCACGTCACGGGTTTACCCCTGCGCTCCGAATTTACAAGCTGAGCACACTCTTCGCTCATTGAATTTTCGGCCAGGGGCGAGGGTGCGCAACCCCACCCGTCTGGCATATCGGCGAGGTCGGGACCTGAACTACTAACTGCGAGAAGAACAAGGTGAGAGGTGTATGGTTGGAGGTACCGGGTGCCAGGTTTGTCTGATACCTGGCTCCTATCACCTTGAACCTCTCACCTTGTTCAGTTCGCAGTTGGTTTTAATGACTATTGAGCAGCGCGGCAACATCCTGCCTCAGCGCGCGGAACGCATCCGCATTGAAGCGGTTCGCCTCCCGCTCCGACGGTCCCAGGAAATCTCCCACCGCCGTTCCACTCAGGCGATTCAGAAATCGGACTATCCCGCTCTCCTGCACGACCAGCGTCCCTCTTCTATTGAGGATTGTCTGCGCGCCGGGATTGTCCCTGATCGACACCCGCACCGGAATTCCCGGAGCCTGGAACGGCCTCCGCAGCGAAGACTTGAGCAGATATCCGACGGTCGGGGGCAGGTGCCACTCCGGCTCGTTGACGAAGTGCATCGACCACCCGCGCTCGTGCGGGGTGTTGATGACCTCGAAATCGCCGGTCATGTCCGTCCACCCGACAGTGAAGATAAGAATCTTCATCGACAGATCCACGTGGATCGTGAGCGCCTCGGGCATCGGTCTCACCGCGCCCTCGAGCGGAGCGAAGTGTCCGCCTTTGCTCCTCACCTTGAAGTGCATGTAATAGTTCGCCGCCCAGGCGTCGAACCAACGCGCGCCGGTCTTGTCGGTGAGCGTGATGCGGTACTTGCCCTTGCTGATGTACTTGTCGATGTAGGCCGCGTAGTACGGCATCGTCGCCTTGAGAATATCGGGCGTGAGCTTGATCGCGATATCGTACGTCGTCGCTCCATCACTGTCCGGAGCCGCGCGGAGAGTGTCGATCGTGAACAATCTCCCCATCGCCGCCACCGTGCGCGGGAAGCCCGTGGTGTAATTGGCGCGGATCGCGGCGGGGGTTTTGCCCTCACCGCCGGCGAGCAGCGCCGCAAGCACGTCGGTGATGTCGTTCGCCTCGATTCTCCCGAGCGCGACCTCGACGTTGGTGAACCACTCATAATCGTTGTCCTTCAGTCTTCTGAGCCGCACGATCTCGCGCGATTCCGTGAGCGCATCTGGTGACGTGGTCGAGAGCTTCGCGGTCACGATGTAGCGATCGACGGAGAACACTCCTTCGTCCCCGAAGAGTCGCGCGCTGTCGGGCCCGATCGCCAGCCAGACGCTCGTGTCGTTGTAGACGCCGGAGGGCGTGAGCGCATAGTGTCCGAACTGCGCGCGGGCGTGAAGCACTCTCTGTGGCCGCTGGATATTGGTGAAGCGGGAGCCGACGGAATAGAAGAATTCTTCCGCGTTTTGCCGAGCGAAGGGGATGTTGGGTCCGAACGCGGGTGCGACCTCGCGGCACGCGGAGAGGGCAAGCGATGTGGGGAACGCCGCGAATCGAATCAACTTTTTGATTCTCACCCGCGAAAGTTCGACGACCGGATGAGGTGGGGGAAGGGCTGCAGTTGAGCTTGAGGCCATTCGGACTCTTGGACTGGCGCCCTCTATGTAAACGATTACATATTTCAGCTGTTGGTAACAAAGATCGGCCCGCAGGTCAGCCAATCTTCGCTCGCCCGACTCGGTCACCCCCTCCCGTGATCCGAGCCCGGGCTCATTGTCGCGAGGAGAATGGTCACGATCAAAGACGTTGCCCGTGAAGCGAAAATGTCCGTTGCGACCGTCTCCAGAGTTCTGAACGGCAGCGGACCAGTAAGCGAGGAGACGAACCGGTTGATTCGTGAAGTCGTCGGCCGCATGCGGTACGTCCCGCATAGCGGAGCGCGCAGCCTCATCACGAGCAAGACCGAGACTATTGGCGTTCTTCTCCCGGATCTTTATGGAGAGTTTTTCTCTGAAGTCATTCGCGGCATGGACGACACCGCCCAGCGGAACGGATACCACCTGCTGATTTCGAGGGCGTACGCCGACAGGCATGGCATCGAGACCGCGATACGCGCAATGCGCGGGCGGGTCGACGGCGTCGTCGCGATGTCTCCCGATCTCGACGCGGAGTCGCTGCTGAATTTGCCGAGCACTATTCCGATTGTGCTGCTGTGCTCGGTGTCGAGGGGAAACGAGATCGATTCCATTACGATCCAGAATTTCCGGGGCGCGAGGGAGATGGCGGCGCACCTGATCTCGCTGGGTCACAAGCGGATCGCGATCATCAAGGGCTCGGTGCGCAACCACGACGCCGCGGAGAGATTGCGCGGCTATCGCATGGCGCTGCGCGACGCGGGGATAACGCCCGATCCTCTGCTGGAGCGAGATGGTGATTTCACCGAGGCGGCGGGATATTCCGCGGCGCTCCAGCTTCTCGCGCTCAAGAAGCGTCCGACGGCGATCTTCGCGGCGAACGACTCGATGGCGATCGGCGCGTTGAGCGCGCTCCGCGAGTCGGGCATCGCGGTGCCGGAGGAGATGGCGGTCGGGGGCTTCGACGACATCCCTCTCGCTCGTTACATGGATCCGCCTCTCTCCTCGGTGCACGTGCCGATCTGGGAGCTCGGCGCGAAGGCGGTGACGCTCCTCCTCCATGGTATCACGCACAAGAACGACCACGCGCGGCGTCGCGAGCGTGTATCGACCAAGCTCGTCATTCGGCGCTCGACCGGCGGTGAGCCGGCGGAGCGTCCTCCCCCACAAACCCTCAACAGAGAGAAAGTGTCAGTCTGATCAAAGCTGGTTTGTAAATGATGTTTGTACGACAACAACAACAGGAGATGTAAATGAGAATCAGCACCATTAATCTTCACAAAATCTGTCGAGGGATAGGAGCTGCGATTGCGGTTCTGTGCATCGCCAGCGGCAATCTCTTTGCTCAGAACTCCACCGGCACGATCCGCGGTACGATTAGCGGTGGAGCCGGGGCGCCGATCGGAAGCGCGCAAATCGCCGCGAGGAATACCAACAGCGGCGTCCTACGCGGAGCGCAATCCAACGACGATGGGTTCTACACCCTCGCCGGACTCGTCCCCGGAACGTACGAAGTCACTGTACGCCGGATCGGCAGTACGCCACAAACGCGCACTGTCGTAGTGCAGATCGGTACAACGCAGGTCCAGGATTTTGCGCTCGCTCAATCGGCGACGCAGTTGGCTACCCAGGTCATCACGGGCAGCACGGGCCTGGAGACCAAGTCTTCCGAGGTTTCCACAAACGTGACGCAGGCACAGATCGCGAAGCTGCCGTCGTCGACCCGCAACTTCCTCGACCTCGCAGCGCTTTCGCCAGGCGTCATCGTAACTGAAGACCGTACCAACAGCACTACTTTCAAGACGGTGTCGGCTGATGGCCAAAGCGCGAGCTCGGTCAACCTTTTCATCGACGGCACTAGCTTCAAGAACGATCTCACCGCCGGCGGAATCGCCGGCCAGGAC
>JADGQU010000050.1 GCA_017881545.1 Gemmatimonadaceae bacterium | reverse complement strand
GTGAAGAAACTGGTGTCGATGACCACACCGAGAAGTATTCCCGGAAGGCCAAGGCGAACGATCGCCCAGTCGTGGCCGGGCGTGCGGCGGCGGCGCGTCTCCCACCCGTCCATCCACTTGCCGCGGTCCGTGTACTCACCCTCGCGCCACTCGGGCCGAGCGGCCTTGACCAGGTTCTCCTTGGGCGCGAAAAAGTCGTCGTTCGCCGCGATCACTGCACCTCCCAACCGCTCGGCGGCCAGATCCGGAAGATCAGTGTAAGGTGGGGATTTTGCGCGCTTTTTCGAAGCGACGGTCATCCGCCAAAGATACGTCGTCCACCGACGTACGTCGCCGACACCTTGCCGAACAGCTCGCGCCCCGCGTACGGCGTCAGCTTGTGCCGGTGCAACAGCGTTGCGGGGTCGACGACAAAGCGCTGCTCCGGATCCCACAGGACGATATCGGCGTCGTATCCGGCGGCGAGCGCTCCCTTTTGGCTTTGCAATCCCGCGAGCCGCGCGGTTGCCGCGCTCATCCACTGTGCAATCCGGTTCGGTTTCAACCCGCGGGCACGGGCCCCTGTCCATACGGCGGGCAGCGAGAGCTGAAGCGATGCAATTCCGCCCCACGCGGAAAAGAAATCGCCTTTTGTCGCCTTCATTGCCGGTGGACATGGCGAATGATCCGACGCAACGAGGTCGATGTCGCCCGCGATGAGCGCCTGCCACATGGCGTCGCGCTCCGTCTTGTCACGGATGGGCGGAGCACACTTGTACTCAGTTGCGCCATTGGGAATCTCTTCCGCGGCGAAGGTGAGATAGTGCGGACAGGTCTCGACGGTTAGGGGCAGTCCCTTCGCGCGGGCGATGCGCACGATGTCGAGCGAGCTCGCCGACGACAGGTGAACGATGTGAACGGGCGTCGGACACCACTCCATCAGCCGGACCAACAGCGTGATCGCCTCGTGCTCCGCCACGACTGGCCGCGTCGCGAGGTAATCAGTGTATTTTCGGGAGCTGCCGCGACCTGGAAGCAGGCGCGCCGGATCTTCGGCGTGCACCATCAACGGAAGCCCAAGTCGCGCCAGCACGGGAAACGCTTCGCGCAGGTCGTGTTCGGTGACGGCTGGGAATTCGTCCACCCCCGAGGGGGAAAGAAAGCACTTGAACGCGCGAACCCCCGCGTCACGGAGTCCCTCGAGATCACCCGCGTTCCCCGGGACAACCCCGCCGATGAACTCGACGTTCACAACGGATTTTTCGCGGGCCGCTTTGCGCTTGATCTCCAGCGCGTCGACCGTAGTCGTCGCCGGAATGGAGTTGAGCGGCATGTCGAGTATTGTCGTCACTCCACCGGCGGCAGCCGCGCGCGTCCCGGTTTCGAATCCTTCCCAGTCAGTGCGTCCCGGCTCGTTCATGTGCACGTGGGTGTCGACGAGCCCCGGCATCACGAGGCTTTCGCCGGCGTCGACCACCGGGATGCCTTCCGGCGCGTCATCCCAGACGCCGAGTTTGACGATTCGGCCTGCCGCGACGTGCACCGAGGCGGAGCGCACACCGTCCGGCGTCACGACGCCCCGCCCGCGGATGACGAGGTCCGTCACCCCGTCTCGATCCAGAAACGGCGCAGCAGATTCGTCGCCACGCGCATCCGATACTCCGCCGTCGATCTTATATCGTCGATCGGGACGATCTCTCGCGAGAGAACCCGCGCAGCTTCGTCGATCGTAGCGCCCGACGCCAGTGAGCGCTCGGTCTCCGGGACTCGCACCACTGTAGGCGCGACACTACCGAATGCGATGCGCGGTACGGCGGCTCTCACGCCCGCGACCACGATCTTTGAGATCGCCTGCGCTGCCCGCGTGCCCACTTTCCGAAACCATTGCCTGCCTTCGACAGGTGGGATCTCTATCGCGACGATCAGCTCGTTTGGGCGCATCACCGTCGCGCGGTAGCCAGTGTAGAACTTCGTGAGCGGAATGCGACGCTCGGTGTCTGCGCTTCGAAGCACAACCACGGCGTCGACGGCTGCGAGAACCGGCAGCGAATCTCCGGCCGGCGATGCGTTCGCGACATTTCCGCCAAGAGTTCCACGGTTTTGTATCTGAGGCCCACCAACCTGTCGCGAAGCTTCGACGAGCATCGGCAGATGCCGCTCTACCAAAGGTGAGCGAATCAGCGATGTGTATGTCGCCAGCGCTCCGAGTACGAGCGTCTTGCCATTCATCGAGATGTCGCGCAGCTCGTTCACTGCCCAGATGTCGAGGAACCGTCGCGGCTCGAGCGTTCCGAAATTGAGTGCGACGTACAGATCGGTAGCTCCAGCTATCGGCGTCCGCTGATCATCGCGCAGTATGGAGAGCGCCTCGCCGAGCGAAGCGGCGCGGCGCACCTCTAGCCCCGAGATCGCCGTTCTCACCGCGTCGCGCTCGCGGACACATTGACGTCCGACATTTCGCGCCATTTCAGCACTGCGCGGTAGATCGCCGAGTAGCCGGTGCAGCGGCAGAGATTTCCCGCCAGCGCGATCTTCACATCGTCGAGCGTTGGCGATGGACCGAGCGCGATCGCGGCCATGATCATGCCTGGCGTGCAGATGCCGCACTGCGCTCCTATTTCATTCATGAAGAGGTGCTGGAGGGGATGATCATCGCCCAATCCCTCGATCGTCACCACGTCCGCGCTTTCGACCTGCGCCACGGGGATCAGGCAGGAGCAGACGGGCTCTCCGTTGACGAGAACCGTGCAGGCGCCGCACTCACCCTCGCCACACCCTTCCTTCGTGCCGGTGAGTCCACATTCCTCGCGCAGCACGTCGAGCAGCCTCGACATGGGGTGCGCCATGACATCGGTGCTTGCGCCGTTCAGAACGAACTTCATGCCGTTGCTGTGCAGCCGGCTATGAGCTCGGGCGTGGCGGGGATTTCGCGGACATCAAATCCAAGCCAGCGAAGTGCGTTGACCACCGCGGGCGCCGGACCGTCCATGGGAAGCTCGCCCAGTCCCTTCGCGCCAAACGGACCGCCGGGATAGGGATTCTCCAGCATCACCACATCGAGCTCCGGCATGTCGAGCGTCGTCGGAATCGTATAGTTGGTGAGCTGCGCGTTGGCCATCGCGCCGTTGCGCATCACCACGCGCTCGAGCAGCGCGTAGCCGAGGCCCTGTGCGGTGCCGCCTTCGATTTGTCCCTGTGCCAGCGCCGGATGGATGGGCCGCCCGAACTCCTGCACCGCCGTCAACTTCAACGGCCGCACTTCGAACGTGTCTGGATCGACCTCGATCTCGGCGACATCGCATCCCCACCCATAAGTGGCGTAAGCGTCGCCGCGATATGTCGCGTCGTCCCATTTGATCCAGTCAGGAGGCGCGTACATCCGCTCCACCGAGAACGCGCCATGCCGCGTGTGGTATTCCGCCGGCGACAACCCATTCAGTCGCTCCTTCATCTCGTGCGCGCATTCCTCGAGGATCTTCCCCACGACCATGCACGTGCGCGACGCAACCGTAGGCCCGCTATCGGCGACGCGCGCCGTATCCGGCTGTGCAACTTCCACATCCTCGTACGGGATGCCGAGCGAGTCCGACACGATCTGCGCGTGAGTGGTGCGAGTGCCCTGGCCAATTTCCGTGCTGCCCGTCGCGATCCGCACGCCGGTGGGCGTCAGGTCGAGTCTCGCCTTCGATTTTAGACTGAGCTCACCACTGCCGGTGAAGCCGGCTCCGTGATAGAACAACGACAGACCCAGCGCGCGGTTCGTCCCCCTGTACCCCTCACGCTTGCGCAGAAAGTCCGTGCGCCGAACCGCCTCATCGAGGACCATGAGCGCGCTCGTATCTTCCCGAAGTTTCTGCCCGGTGGCGGTGGTGTCGCCGGGACGCAGCGCATTGATCCTGCGCACTTCGACCGAGTCAATGCCGAGTGCCTCGGCTATGCGCTCCATCTGCACCTCGACGGCAAACTCGGTTTGCGGTGCACCGAAGCCGCGGAATGCGCCGTTGGGTGGAGTGTTGGTGAACACAGTGCGCCCGCGGATGTTGACGTTGTCGCAACGGTAAGGGCCCGCGGCGTGGATACATCCGCGCGAGAGCACGACGGGACTCAGAGTGACATAAGCACCTCCGTCCATGAGAACATCGATATCCATCGCCACGATGTGGCCGTCGCGCGTTACGCCGGTGCGATGCCGCACGATCGCAGGGTGACGCTTCGTGGTGGCAATCATGTCCTCCGCTCGATCGTAGATGATCTTGACCGGCCGGCCTGATTTGAGCGCGAGCATTGCAGCGTGTCCCGCAATCATAGACGGATACTCTTCCTTGCCGCCGAAGCCCCCGCCCGTTTCGGTCTGGATCACCCGAATGGGAGGATGCGCGCCGAACAGACACCTCAGCGCCTTGATGACGTAGAACGGGCACTGCACCGAGCCGAAAATTGCGACACCCTTCTTTCCGTCCACATCCTCCGGCACGGCGATGACGCCATTCGGCTCTATGTAAACGTGCTCCTGGTGTCCGGTGCGGTACGTTCCTTCGACCACGAGGTCCGCCGAGGCGAGCGCGCCGGCCGGATTCCCCTTCATTATGTCGATCTTCTTGAACACCACCGTCGATTGCTCAGGATCGAAGAGAGGAGTCTCCTCCTCGTACTCGATCTCGACATGAGCGGCGTTCAAGCGCTCCCGATCCTCGTGCGCGAGGAGCAGAATGGGCTCCGCCATGTGCCGCACTTCGCTCTCGACGAGAAATGGCTGGTCCTTCTCGATCAGATCGACGGAGTTGCGTCCGACAATGTCATGCCAGTCGACGATGGTAAAACCATCGGTGTCGAAATCGAATCGGATCGACTTCACGCGGCCGCGCGGAATGGTCGACCGAATGGTGCGGCCGTGGATCATGCCGGGGAAAGTGATGTCGTCCGCGTAGAGCGCGCTGCCGGTGGCCTTCCCGATTCCGTCCTTGCGCGCGACGCTGGTACCGACTGCTGGCATGCTCGACCGTTACCTGGATGATTGCCGGGTTCTAGAGCCGGAACATGCGACGCAGCAGGGCACGAAGCAAGATTCTTAGCGTGCCGATCCTACCTCGAACTCGTCATATAGTATGGGCAAACTGTTCGCTTTCATCGGCTCGACCATTGGCGGCTACATCGGTTGGTACATTGGCGCGCCCGTCGGATTCACGACCGCGTTCATCGTCAGCATGGTGGGCACCGGGATCGGCATGTACTACGGCCGCGTCGTCGCCAAGAACTACATCCAATAGCGACCAGCACTAAATCGAGTAGCTATAATGAAAAAGGCGCGCTCATCTGAGCGCGCCTTTTCAGTTCATGCAGCTCGTCGAATCAGACCGACTGCTGCACCACCATCGCCTGATTGAGCTTGAGCGAGATCCGCCCGCCATTCGGAACGCAGCCGTCGTACTTCCCGGTCACGCCGGCGACCACTGCTCCAGCCGCTGCGCCCGTTGCGGCACCAATCACCGTCGACTTGGTCTTGTGCCCGAAGATCTGACCCAACACCGCGCCTATGACGGCTCCGGTGGCGACCTTCTTTCCGTCGCTGCTCGCGTCGCCGTTCCGAACCTTCTCGACCTGCGCCGTGGTCACGGTGGAGTTGATCGGGTAGGTCTTGCCATTGAACGCGATCGAGCGAACCACGAACTCCATCTCGACGTTGTCGTTGGCGTTCTCACTGCGCTTGAGCGAAGTCAGCTCGATCACGGCCGTAGCGCCCGCCGGAATCGAGACTCCGTTCGAGCCCTGCACTGATTCAGCTACGCTCGCGGTGAAACGGTCTCCCACTGCGTAGGTGTTGGTGCAGACGCGCTGTCCCGAATAGAGCGAGATATCGGATCCGCTTGCGATGGTCCCGACGCCGTGCTCCGATCCGGTCGCGCTTTCAGTAACCGTATTCCCGTTGCTGGTCGTCACGGGGACGGGCGTCTGCTCGACGGGCTGCGGGGTCGACCGCGGCGTCGTCGCCACACGACGAGGATTCCTGCTCGGCGTCAGAATCTCGGACGGCTTCTGCTTCTGTGCCACTTTCGGCGCTGATACGACCGGCTTCGGAGCGGGAGCGACCGTCACCGGGACGTCCTTCAGCTGCGGCTGCGCCGACGTGTCGGCGTTGGCGAGCTGGAGGTCGTGAGCCAGCGAAGTGTCCTGCGCCAGGGCGTCTTCAGGCTTGTCGCCCTGCTTGCAGGCGCCGAGCGCCAGGATAGCAATAAGGAGGACCGGTGTCGCGGTCCTCGAGAATTTAGTCTGCATGGTTGTGATCTCGGAAAACGAAGAAAGGGATGCGGTCTGATTTCGGCCGCATCCCCTACCGCTTAGAAGCGCGGGGAGCGGCGGCCGCCGAACACAGTTCCAGCGGAAGAACCGCCGGATCTGCTGATACCACCGGACCGACCCGGAAATGTGGGCGGGAGCTGGTGGTTGACAGAGGTGTGTCGTCCGTCCGTGCGCGGGTCGCAGTCGTCACCATCTCCGACGACTCCACCGCGAATGACCGCGCCCAGGATGGTGCCGAGGACCGCGCCAACGCTCGAACCGCCGCCGTTCACGCGTCCGTCGTCACCACCAGACGACGCACCGCTCGGATAGGAAACTGCGACCGGCTGAGGACGCGGTGAGACGGGTGTCGGGTTGTCGGCGACGGGCGCCTGAGCAACCGTTTGTGGCTCGATATCCGTGATGGTGGCGGGCGCCGAAGCCTTCACGACCTGCGGCGGAGCCTTGTGAACTGCGCGGTGCGTTTTCACGCGGTTGGAAGGAGCCTGCTGACGTGCGGGCGGAGCGGTCTGCTCAATGGCCGAGACGACCTGTTGGCCCGCATTTGGGGAGCTGTTGGCGAGGGTGATCCCGTCAGACGAGGAGGCAAGCTCCAGGTCCTTCTTGAGATCATCGTTGATCGAGGCCTTCTTGTCGCCGCTGCACGCGGCCAGGAGGACGGCGCCAGCTCCTGCAAGCAACAGAACACTCTTCCGCATAAGAACTCCTTCCCGCAAGCCAGGGAATAACTCGTTACGTCCGATCTACCCCAGCAAAGAACAGATGATTCCCGCTGGCGGCATCTATAGAGCAACGTGTGCACCGTTCAGTTAGCTTCGAAAAGCGGGGGTTAACGGCGGTTTTCCCGAATGCGTGTCATCGGCGAGGGACAGGCGTTGTCCCCAATGCGGGACGGGCGGATGAGGCTCGCGCGATTCAGCGCCGGCTTGTAAGCTTCGCCGCCATGAGATGCGTGTGGGTTGCCAGTGCCGCAGTCGTCGCGGCTTTTGCGTGCGGTCCTCGCTCCGGCGCCGACATGTCGGCGGCGCAAAAAACAGCGATTGCCGACTCCCTCAAGCGAATCGTTGTTGCCGCTTACGATCTCTCGAAACCGGATCCGGTGAAGAATCTGATGAGTCTTTACCCCGCGGAGGGCCGCGTGATCTCAGCCAGCGGGGGCGTCATAACCACGACGCGTCCGCAACTCGAGCAGGGGATCAAGGCGTTCTGGACTTATGTCGGCCAGAATATGCGGAACCCCAAATGGCAGTGGACTTCGATGAACGTGGACGTGCTCGCGCCCGACGCGGCGGTGATGACGAGCACATATCGAGTCCCACACCTCACACCGGCAGGGATGAATCACGTCATAGGTGGTGCGTGGACAGCGGTGTTTCAGAAGCGGGGAGGCCAGTGGGTGATCATTCAGGAGCACCTCTCGGACGTGCAGAGCAATCCAAATCTGCCGATGAATCCGAATCTCCCGATGAACATGAACCCACAGGTCAGCCCCAACCCCTGAAGCTCTTACTCCTCCGAGTCGCCCCCGGCACCACCCACTGAAGATTTGAGCTGCTGCCCCAGCTCGCCCTCGCCGCTGATGATGGCGCGCCATGTCATCTCCGGCCCTCTCCGGAAGCCCTTCTGGGTGACTTTAACTCCCTCGGGCGAGATTGCCACCATGTAGGCCTTGCCGTCGATCGTGATCTCGCGCTTCAGAGTTTTTTCGAGTTTTGTCGCCATGCCACCTCCGGGGAGTTAATTGTTGGGTTGGCGGTATAATACGCGCTCCAGGCCCCGCCTACGAGGCCCCCGCCAAAAGTCGCCTTCTTCACCCGACCGAAATTCGTCCTTTGGGCCAGGGTTTAATGTGCCTGCTCAAAGGCTCGTTCGTCATGTAATCACACGGAGAACGAATGGCTTTTATGGCTCTGCAAGCTCCGGGCGATGACAGCGCCCATCTCATATACGAGTTTGAACGGCGCGCTTATCCCGTCAGGAATTCACTCCTGACGATCGGGCGCGACGCAGCGAGCCACATCCTCATTCGCGAGCCCGCCGTTTCGCGCAATCACGCGGAGCTGCGCGCCGAAGACGGCAAATTCGTGCTGCATCCATGCGGCGTTAATCCGACGACCGTCAACGGAGCCACGCTCGCCGAGCCACGCTCCCTCGCCGAGGGCGACAAGGTCGAAGTCGGATCGGCGATACTGACTTTCACCACGAAGCGGCTCCCGCTGGGCGTCGCGGTGATCGAGCCGGCCGGAGCAAGCAAGCGCGAGAAGGACATCAACACCCGCCGCAATACGATCAAGCACCCGATCATGGCAGGCGATCTCGATCCCGATTCGCCGCGTCGCGTGCCGACCAACGTCATCATTGGGGCGATCGCGGTGATCATCGTGATTCTCTACCTGCTCGGCCGATAAGCTTCCGTCGTTTTACCGCCAATCAAAAACTTACAACTACGCTGCTGCCTGCTTCCCGCTGGTCGCTATTCGCTGCGCGATCAAGCCGAGGGACCGTTCGATTGGCGTTCAAGGCAAACCCGATGCGCCACCCGGATGCGCCACCCGTATGCGCTACCCATTGCGCCACCCCGATCGGTCCCTCGGTAGTCAGCGGGTAGCGGGAAGCAGGTAGCGGGAAGCGGGAAGCAGTGCAGTTCTTGGTCGCAGTCGCCGTTGCGGCTAGACGTCGTCAGCGAACCGGGCGAGCACCATTTTCTCGAGCTCCCTTTTCAAGACTTCGAGCTCGATCGTCTCGATAACGTCCGCCGCGAACGCGTATGTGAGAAGCATGCGCGCCGTCTCCGGCCCGATCCCGCGGCTGTTGAGATAGAACATGGCCAGATCATCGAGCCGTCCCACCGTCGCGCCGTGGGTGCACTTCACATCGTCGGCGAAGATTTCCAGCTGCGGCTTGGTATCCACACGCGCGGTCGGCGAGAGCAGAAGATTGTTGTTGCTCTGCTTGCCGTCGGTCTTCTGTGCCTCGGGGTGAACGTAAACCTTGCCGTTGAATACCCCGTGTGAGCGGCCGTCCAGCACTCCCTTGTACAGCTCGTGGCTCGGGCAATTGGGAGCGATGTGCTCGATGCTCGTCTGGTTGTCGATATGCTGTGAGCCGTCGGTGAGGTAGAGGCCGTTGAGGGTGCAGGTCGCCGCATCTCCGTCGAGCGAAGTGTAGATGTTCGTCCGCGCGAGCGAGCCGCCCACAGCGAATGAGAAGGAGTGGAGCTGGCTGTCGCGCGCCTGGCGGATCTGCACCGTGCCGACGTGAAACGCACTCTCGCTCTCGCGCTGGAGCTTGTAATGATCGAGGTGTGCGCCCTCGCCGAGTGAAATTTCGGTCACCGCGTTGGTGAAGTAGCAGCTGTCACGAAGTGAGACGTAGCTCTCGATCACAGTCGCGCGCGAGTGACGACCAGCGACGATCAGATTCCGCGGATGCGAGGCGCCCTCTCCCTCGGAGACGAACACGAGATGGATCGGCTGCTCGACGATCGCGTCGGCCGCGAGCTCGATGAACGCACCATCCCGGATGAACGCGGTATTGAGAGCTGTGAAGGTGTGCTGCTCGAACGCCGCGATCTTGCCCGCGTGGCGCTCAATGCCCGCCGTTCCGGATTTGATCGCGCTGGCGAGACTGCTCACTCGAATGCCGCTGCCGAGTCCCGCTGTGGACGAAAGATCCTGGGAGAACGCGCCGTTCACGAAGACAAGAGTGTGCCAACCCTTCTCGCCGAAATTGAACCGGTCGATGTCGGCGGTCTCAACGCTTTCCGATCCACGCGTTGCCAGAGGAAAGGTGCGCTCCGCGATCGCGGCGACACTCGTGAAATGCCAGTCTTCGTTCTTGGTCGTGGGAAATCCGAGCGCCTGGAATCGCGCCATTCCCTGCTTGCGCAGAGCCTGGAGCCAATCCGAACCGGCTGGCTGGCGCTCGAAATCCTCTCGATACACCTCGATCGAGCCGGCTGCGCGCGTGCTCACGGAGGCGGCGCCGCCCTTTTCCGCGATCCTCGCGGCCCCGTCATGCACGAGAGGCGGGTTTTCACGAGCCTTTTTCATTGCTGCAATCTCGCTCAAACCACTGCCCTCGCGCTTGTTCCCGCGGCGCCGGTGTCCTGCAGCCAGTCGTAGCCCTTCTCTTCCAGCTCGAGCGCCAGCTCTTTCCCGCCGGACTTGACGATGCGGCCGTTCGCCAGCACGTGCACGTAATCGGGGACGATGTAGTTGAGGAGCCGCTGATAGTGAGTGACGACGATCGTCGCGTTGTCAGGGGAGCGAAGCTTGTTGACGCCTTCGGCGACAATTCGCAGCGCGTCGATGTCGAGTCCCGAATCAGTCTCGTCCAGAATCGCGAGCCTCGGCGAGAGCACCGCCATCTGAAAGATCTCGTTGCGCTTTTTCTCGCCGCCGGAGAATCCATGATTCACGGAGCGGGAGAGCAGCGACTCGTCCATGTCGACGAGCTTGAGCTTCTCCTGCACGAGATCGAGGAACTCGAGGGGATCGACCTCTTCCTGACCGTTCGCCTTGCGGATCTCGTTGTACGCGGATCGCAGGAAGTAGGCATTCGAGACGCCGGGAATCTCCACCGGGTACTGGAACGCGAGAAAGATTCCGTTCTGCGCCCGGACCTCCGGAGCCATCTCGAGCAGATCCTGCCCGTTGTAGCTGACAGTTCCCCGAGTGACTTCGTACGATGGATTGCCGGCCAGCACCTGCGCGAGCGTTGATTTGCCCGAGCCGTTCGGCCCCATCACAGCATGTATCTCTCCGGCCTTAACTTTGAGATTAATTCCACGAAGTATTTCACGGTCGCCGATGCCGGCGTGCAGATCATTTATCTCGAGCACGAAACCAGTGATTGAATGTTGTTTGTATTGCGTACACTGCCTGACTGA
>JADGQU010000274.1 GCA_017881545.1 Gemmatimonadaceae bacterium | reverse complement strand
GATCACGCCGTCCTTGCCGAGGATGAACGTCTCCGGATAACCGTCGATGTCGTACCTGTCGGTGATCTCGCCCGTGGGATCGTGCAGAATCTCGAACGTCAGCCCGTACTGCTTCGCGAACGCGCGAATCCCCGAGTCGGTTCCCGGGTCGTCAATGCTGATCGCCACGATCTTCAATCCCTTCGGTCCGTAGTCCTTGTGCAGCGCCTCGATGCTCGGCATTTCCACTCTGCATGGCAGGCACCACGTCGCCCAGACGTTGATCATCACCACCTGGCCGCGATAATCGGCGAGGGTCTTTTCCCTTGGAATGGAATCGAGGGTGACCGCCTTGAACGGGGGCGCCTTGCTTCCCACCTCGACGGGGAAGAGCTCCTTCCGGAGATAGCGCGTCGCACTGTAGGCGACCGCGCACACGACGCCGACGGTGAGCGCGCCGATCGCGAGCTGCTTCCTGCCCGTCATGCCTGTACCGTGCAACGAGAGCGAAGCTCTTCGATCTCCGCCTTGGGATTTTTTGCGCCGAAGATGGCGTTGCCAGCGACGAATGTGTCGGCGCCCGCCTCCCACACCGACTTGATCGTCTTGCGGTCGATGCCGCCATCCACTTCCAGGAATGCCTTGCTGCCATTCTCGGCCAGCATCTCACGCGCGCGGCGAACCTTGTCCACGGATCCCTTGATGAAGCGTTGCCCGCCAAACCCAGGGTTGACGGTCATCACAAGGAGCAAATCGAGATCGGCGATCACTTCGCTCACGGCGGTAAGCGGCGTCGACGGATTCACCACCGCGCCGGCCCGGCAACCGAGCTCGCGAATCCGACCGAGCTGGCGCTGGAGGTGCGGCGACACCTCGGTGTGGATCGACATCCCGTTCGCGCCGGCTGCGGCGAAGCTCTCGAAGTAGTTCTCGGGCTGGACGACCATCAGGTGCACATCGATCGGCAGCTTGGTGATCTTGCGCACCGACTCGATGATCTTGGCGCCGAAGGTGAGATTCGGAACGAAGCGGCCATCCATCACATCGACGTGAATCCAGTCGGCGCCGCCTTCTTCGAGCATCGCGATCTCATCAGCGAGCTTCGTGAGGTCGGCGCTCAGGATCGATGGCGCTATCCGTACACTCATTCCGGAGCGGGTGCGGGCGAAGGAGGAGGAGCGCTGGTACCGGTGTCGATCCTGGTCGTGGGCGGCGGAGGAAAGTGGGAAACGGTGAGACTCACCGCTCCGCCGGCACTGATGCTGTTCCCCGCCAGCGGCAACTGCCTGATCACTGTGTTCTCCGGCTGGAGAGAGCTGGTGTCGCGGGAGACACCAGCAATCCGGAGCCCGATCTGCTCGACGGTTGAGCGAGCTTCACCCAGGCCGCGGCCGTAGAGGTCCGGCATCATTACGGTCGCGGGTCCTTTGCTCACCACGATGTCCACGGTTCCCGGGAGCTCGACTTTTGTACCAGCGGGAATCGAAGTCGCGATCACGAGTCCGCGCGGCGCGTCCGAAACCTGTTCGGTGACACCACCCATTACGAGACCGGTGTTCTCGATCGCGATGCGCGCCTGCTGCTGCGACATGTTCGTCGTCACCGGAACCTCGGCGGATTTCTGGCCGCCGCTCAGCGCGAGGACGACGTTGGTGCCGCGCTTCTGCCTGCTACCGGCCGGCGGATCTTCCTGGAGAACGACGTTCGCGGCAATCGTCTTGTGGAATCGCGTTTCACCTTGCTGCGCCGGGAAGCCCGCCTTCTGGAGAGTGGCCGACGCATCCTCGAAGGTCTTTCCGACCACGTTCGGAAGAATTCCGTCGTCCGGCAGCACCTCGGCCGGAAACGCGAAGAGGAACACCGCGGTATAGGCGATCAGGAATCCGCCGGCCGCAGCAATCAGATATGGGAACGCACGCCGAGGAGCGGCGCGCCAGTTCATCTAGCTGACCCTGCGCAGGCGCGCGGCGAACGCTCCGTCGGTGCCGTGCCGATGCGGAAGAACGCGCAGCCGTCCGTCATCGAGCAGTTCCGGAGCAACGCTCCCCTCGGGTGGTGGCTCCAAACTCCAGTTCAGATTGTCCGCGAGGAAGGAATCGATCTGCTCTTCGTTCTCCTCGGGCTCGAGCGAGCAGGTGCTGTAGATGAGAAGCCCATCCGGCCTTACGACTTTCGCGGCGGCCCGAAGAATCAGTTTTTGAAGCGCGGACATCACGGCGATGTCGGAAACCTTGATGCGCCAGCGCGCATCTGGATGCCGGCGGAAGGTACCCGTTCCCGTGCAGGGCACGTCGATCAGGACCGCGTCGACGGGACGAATCGCCGGATTCCGCGCATCCCCGACGAAGGGAAGAATGTTCACGTTCTCCAGCCGGCGCTGATTCGCGAGCAGACGCTGAAGGCGCCCGAACGATTTGTCGCTGGCTACAACGACGCCCGCGGTGCGCGAAAGCTCGAGTGCCTTGCCGCCCGGAGCCGCGCACAGGTCGGCGACAGTCGCGCCCGTGGGAATCGCAGCGTATTCGGTGACGAGCGTGGCGGCCGGATCCTGCACAAAGAACAATCCCTTTCGGAAGGCGCCCAGCTCGGTGAAGGTCGTGCCGCCGGAGATCGCGATGCTGTCGCGCACGTATGGCGCGTCCGCGACGTGGACGCCCGCTGCCTCCAGCATCGCCTCGAGCTGCTCGCGCACGATTCCGTACGGCCGGATCGCGATAGGCGCGTCGGCGTTGTTGAGTGTCAGCAGCCGCTCGGTATCCTGCTCGCCCCACCGCTCGATCCAGCGCGCGATGAGCCAGCGTGGATGCGAGTACTTGAGCGCCAGCGCGTCAAGAGTGTCCGCTGGGGTGGCGGCAGTCAGCTGATCGCGCTCGCGATCGGTGCGCCGCAGCACTGCGTTCACGAGCTTGCTGGCACCGAGCCCATGCCTGCGCTTCGCCAGCTCGACGGTCTGGGCGATCGCGGCGTAGGCCGGGACGCTCCCCATGTTCAAAAGCTGATAGACGCCGAGCCTGAGGAGATCGATCACATCGGGATCGAGCCGCACAAGGCCGCCGCGGACACGCTCCGAGAGGACCGTGTCGATTCCGGCGCGATTGCGCAGCATCCCGTAGACGAGCTCTCGCGTCCAGCGCCGGTCGCGCGCGTCGAGTGGACCGATGCGACGCTCGAAGGACTGGTCGAGAAACTCTCCACGCCGGAGGTCGACGCAGATCTCCGCCGCCACGGCGCGCGCCGCGGTGACTCCGCCGACTGTTGCAACGGTGGTGTTCACGAGCCCAGCATTCCAGTGGTGGGAGAGGAAGGAACCGCGATCTCGCGCCGCGGCATTCTCCCCGCAAGATACGCGTGACGTCCCGCCTCAACGGCACCTTTCATCGCGACCGCCATCCGAACAGGATCACTCGCCGCGGCGATTCCCGTATTCATGAGAATTCCATCCACGCCCTGTTCCATCACGACGCAGGCGTCGGACGCGGTGCCCACCCCGGCGTCAACGATCACCGGGACCGAAAGCCGCGCCTTGATCGTGCGGATCGCGTAAGGATTCAGCATGCCGAGTCCGGACCCAATGGGTGATGCCAGTGGCATCACGGCGACGGCGCCCGCGTCCTCGAGCTTGAGTGCGGTGACGAGATCGTCGTTGGTGTAGGCCAGCACCTTGAAGCCTTCATCGACCAGCGTCTTCGTCGCCTGGAGGAGTCCGATCGTATCGGGAAGAAGAGTCTGCTGGTCGCCGATGACCTCGAGCTTCACCCACTCGTTGAATCCCGCCGCGCGAGCCAGACGCGCGTAGCGAATGGCGTCGCTCGCGTTGAAGCAGCCGGCGGTGTTGGCGAGCAGGAAGAAGTGATCCGGATCGAGATGGTGCAGGATCGCTTCATCCTTGGACCGATCGAGATCGACGCGACGCACGGCGACGGTCACGACTTCCGCGCCCGATGCTTCAATCGCATCGATCCTTTGCTCATTCGACGCGTACTTGCCGGTACCCACCATTAAACGCGAACGAAACTCGTGCCCCGCGATCACGAGGGGCTGCGGGTCGGTGAGAGTCGTCGTGGAAATCAAATCAGCATGTGCCATCGCGTGCGCTAGCCTCCACCGACGAAGTGCACGATTTCGAGCGCGTCATTCGCAGCGAGATCGTGGGATGCAAAGGACGACCGGTCGCGCAGGATGGTTCCGTTCAGCTCGACGACGACCGTGCGCGCGTCAAGCTCGAGCGACGCGAGAAGATCAGCCAGCGTCCAACCATC
>JADGQU010000273.1 GCA_017881545.1 Gemmatimonadaceae bacterium | reverse complement strand
TGGCGGAGCGCGGCCCACTTGCATCCCAATCGGTGGTCGCCCAGTCATTCGTGGCGGCCGACTCCCCTCCTTCTCCCAGCGCTGCGAGCGATCGCCAATCGTATTGTTGCCAGTCGGTATTGGCCCACTCCGCGGCCAGGCTGCCCGAAGTTGGCTCGGTTGGCGCAAAGTCCTCACGACCGGGCGCGGGTGTCTCGTCGAAAGGACTCGAGGTCTCCGGCGCGAAGTCCCCTACCCTTGGCAGCGGATCGAGAAAATGCTCGACCGGAGGGAGATCATAGGATTCCTCATCGAACTCGGACGGGAAATGCTCGACGCTCGATTCCTGGGCGACCGGCAGCGCGCTCTGCACAGGCCGGTGGAGAAAATCGTCGATCGGTTGCAGTGACGCGGCTGATTCCGCGCCCGCGACGAACGGACGAGCCAGGCGGAACTCCGTGGAGCCCACAACCGGCCGCGGCGTTTTCGGCGTACGATGAGGAACGAATGGACGATCAGGTGATGGTGCCACTACAGACCCTCCCAGCTGTATTTCCCGACAAGCGGCACAAAACGCACCGGACCAATCTCAGTCTGCTCGAGTTTGTCGCCGCGGCGGGTGAACATGTACAGCGTTTGCTCGTCACGATCGCCAAGAGGAATAAGAATACGGCCACCCTCGGTCAGCTGCTCGAGATACGTGGACGGAACCTCGGGGGCGCCGGCGCCGACGAGTATCGCGTCATACGGCGCGTACTGCCTCCAACCCAGTGTGCCATCACCCAAAAGAAAAGAAATATTACGAAATCCGGTCTGGCGAATCGTCTCACGCGCCGTGTCGAGCAGAGCCGGAATGCGCTCTATGGAGAATACCTGGGATGCCAGGACCGAGAGCAATGCAGTCTGGTAGCCCGATCCCGTTCCGATCTCGAGTACCTTCTCATTTCCTTTGAGCTTCAGCAGCTCGAGGTAGCGCGCGTGAATCGATGGCTGGGAAATGGTCTGCCCGCTTCCAATAGGAAGAGCCGAGTCTTCGTAGGCCCGGTGTCGAACGCCGGTTGGAACGAAGAGGTGACGTGGCACTTTATCAATCGCGTTGAGGACAGCGAGGTCCTTGATCCCCTGCTCGTGCAGCAGCTCCACGAGGCGCCGCCGCGGACCGCGTTGCTCGTGCTCTACGGCAGCTGCCACCACGTCTCCGCCGAAGCGAGCATCGCGTGATGGGTGAGGTCGAGGTGCAATGGCGTGACTGATATGTAGCCCTCCTGTATTGCGCGAAAGTCCGACGTTTGCTCGCCGGTCCAGGCGATGGATCCGCCACCGATCCAGTAGATCTGGCGCCCCCACGGATCCAGCATCGGCTTCAGTGAATCCGAGTACACACGTCGCCCAAGCCGGGTTAGACGAATTCCCTTTATGTCGTCCCCGCGCAACGGAGGCATGTTGATGTTCAGCAGCGTGTGTTCGGGAAACGGTCGCAACGAGAAGACGTGCTTGAGCAGCTTCCGCAACGGCTCGATCTGATCGCTCAGCATGCTCACATCAGCTCTGAGATCGCCCCCCGCGAACGAAATGGCCACCGACGGGATGCCGAGTGACAAGCCCTCCATCGCGGCGGCGACGGTGCCCGAGTAAAGCACGTCCTCGCCCATGTTCTGGCCATGATTGATCCCGCTCAGAACGAAATCAGGCCGTTCCGGCATCAGCGCTTCGACGGCGAGCATGACACAGTCCGTCGGCGTGCCGTCTACCTGGAATCTTCGCTCACCGCGCTCGATTGGGCGCACTGGATGATGGAGGGTGAGAGAATGGCTCGTCGCGCTCTGCTCCCGATCCGGAGCAACGACAGTTATATCGCCAAGCGGTTCGGCTGCTTCGATCAGACACGCCAGACCGTGGGCGAGTATCCCGTCGTCGTTGGTGCAAAGCAGTCTCAACGCTTCCATACCCCGGCGCGATGGCGCCACAACACCTTGATCACGAGCCATGCATCGCGGAACTCGCGGAAATAGCTGGGCGATCCATAGATAGTCGAGATCGGCACGTTGACAGTGGTGAAGCCGGCACGGGCGGCGCGAATGATGAAGTCCGTCTCGTACTCGTAGCGGTCGCCTACCGCGGTGACTTTGCGCAGGACCTCCGCCTTGATCGCGCGGTAGCCCGACTGACTATCGCGGACCTTCCCACCGGAGACCGCTCGGGTGGCGGCCGACGAAATCATGTTGGCAATGCGCCTGTGCTTCGGCACCCCCTCGCCCGAGAGATCGCGTGTGCCGATGACAATGTCCGCGCGATCCAGAGCGCCGACGATCGCCGGTGCGAACGCCGCGTCGTGCTGCCCATCCGAATCGATCGTGAGCACCGCGGCCGCGCCTTTCTTGAGAGCCGCGTCGAACCCGGCGCGCAAGGCCGCACCCTTGCCGCGGTTTTTGTCGAACTCGATCGTTTCGTCGGCCACGGTTCTAAGCAACTGCCGCGAGCCATCGGTCGAGCCATCGTCGACGCCGATTATCAGGGCTCCCGGCAGGTTGCGACGCACATCCTTTACGACCTTCGCGAGTGTCGGCTCGGAGTTGTATGCCGGCACGATGACGACGAGCGGTTCGATCAACTTTTTGTCCCCTTACTATCTTCGGGCTGTCCATCGAGAAGTGCCAGGAGGGCGCGCAGCTCACTCTCCATGGATGCGACGGCCTGCGAATCCAGTGCCGCGCTTGCCACCGAGCGAAGCTCGCCACTCTTCCTGTACTCGTCGATTTTCTGGCGCGCTCCGTCGATCGTGTACTTCTCGGTGTAGAGAAGCTGCTTCACGAGCATGACCAGCTCGATCTCGCGCCGCTGGTACACACGGTTGCCGGACCGATTCTTGGCTGGATGAAGAAACTTGAACTGGCTCTCCCAGTATCGCAGCACGTGCGGCTTGAGATCCGTCAGCGTGCACACGTCGCCGATGGAGAAGAATTCCTGCACCGGCTCTTTCCCTTTCATCGATCTACCTCCGCTCGGAGCTCTCTCGTCATGAGGGCGGCGATGGCGCTGCGAGCCGATTGACCCTCGAAAAGTACGCGATTCACAGTATCGACAATTGGCATCTCGACTCCCTCTCGCACGGCGAGCTCGCGCGCGCTTTGCGCGGTGAGCACTCCTTCCGCGACCGTTTCTCTGTCCCCAAGAACATCTTCCAGTTTCCTCCCCTTCCCCAGCTCGACGCCGACTGCCCGATTGCGGCTGAGTGAGCCGGTGCACGTGAGCACGAGGTCGCCGAGCCCCGCCAATCCCGCGAACGTGCTCTGCTGCGCCCCAAGCGCGGAGCCCAATCTCGTCATCTCGGCGAGACCTCTCGTCACCAGTGCGGCTCTCGCATTGAAGCCGAGGCCCAGGCCTTCAGCGATTCCGGTCGCGACGGCCATGACGTTCTTGAGCGCGCCCCCGAGCTCCACTCCGATCACATCCGTGTGGGTGTAGACGCGAAAGTACGGAGAGCTGAACGCACGTTGCGTGATGCCGGCTGCTTCGCTCTGCATCGACGCCACGACTACGGCGGTCGGCTGGCAGGCCACGACTTCCACGGCAAAGCTCGGCCCCGATAGCGCGACAACTGTAGCGCCAGGAACCTCCTGCTCCGCGACTTCGGTCATCACGCAGAGCGTCCCCTTCTCGATGCCCTTGGTGGCTACCACCAGTGGCGCGCCGCGGGTTAGCGAGCCCGCCGCCGACTTGACGATCCGGCGAAGCACGTGCGACGGGGTCGCGAGCGCAACCAGCTCCGCGCCCTCTACAGCCCGTTGTATGTCCCCGACCGCCTCGACCGATGGTGACAGCGTGTGGCCGCGCAGGAATCGTACGTTCTCGTGCTTTGCGTTGATCGATTCCACCACGTCGGGCTCGTAACCCCAGAGCCTCACGTCGTGGCCGTTGCGCGCCAGAAGATCCGCCAGCGCGGTGCCCCACGCACCGGCTCCGACCACGGCGCAGCGCATCAGGGCGCGCTTTCCTTTTTCACGAACCGATGTTCTTCACCGCGGCGGAGCCGGCCGATATTGGCGCGGTGCGTCCAGAACATGAATACAGCGACGAATATGCTCGCGATGAAAATCGGCGACTGCGGATCGCGGTACCATGCCAATAGCGCGAATGGAAACACGGCCGCGCCCAGAAGAGAAGCGAGGCTGACGTATCGCGTGAAGTAGAACGTAGCGATCCACACCACCTCGGCGACGATCATTGGGACGAACGCGAGCGCCAGGAACACGCCGGTTGC
>JADGQU010000049.1 GCA_017881545.1 Gemmatimonadaceae bacterium | reverse complement strand
CCAAAGTTCGCATTCGCTGCGTTCGGCTCTCCATCCTGGGAAGATGCCTGGAACGCGAAGATGGTCTCGGGCCCGTTCGACGCGTCCTGATAGGCGCTCCAAACGCGATCAAAGCTGGTTTCGAGCTTATAAGGCCCGTTGGCCTGAATGTCCTCGAACTGCGTACGTGCCGCGGCCCATTGGTGCGCGTAGGTAAGGACGCGGCCCCTATAAGCCTTGGCAGTCCATTGATCCGCGCGACCTACCTGCCCGTTGCGCGGCGACGTCGGAAGCAGCTTGATCGCCGAGTCGAGGTCCTTGAGGATCTCGGTGGTAACCGCCAGGCTATCGATGTTAGGCTTGCGGAAATCCTGGTCATCCTCGCGGTAATAGGGAATGTTCCCCCACATCCGGTATGCCTCGAAGTGGTAGTGCGCCCTGAGGAATATCGCCTCCCCCGCGACTTGGTTTGCCTCCGTGGGGGAGTACTCCGTCGGGCTCGACGCTACTACCTGCTTCAGCAGGCGAAGAGTCGAGTTCGCTCGGACGACTCCTTCGTACACTATTACCCACTTCTGATTCAGATATACGTCTGCCGAGGGAGTACCCCAATGATATCCCTCGATGTCATTGATGGGGGGTTGATCGGTACTGGATGATCCCTTGTAGGAATCATCGGACGCGACGCTACCAAAGGTCCAGTTGCTCACCGCGCACCCCCAGGCGCCTACCGCATCCGTGCAGTCGAGGGTTCGATACGCAGCTATGAGAGATCCTTCCACGCCCGTGCGATTCGCAAGGGTCGTTGCATCCAGTGTCCCCTGTGGCTCAGCTGCGGTCGACAGGAAATCCTTGCAGCCGTAAAGCACAACTGTTGCAAGAATCGTCACCGCCATTCCGCGGAGCAGGGACTTTTTCGATACGGTTGCCATCTGTCTTATCCTTTGAAAAAGGCCGATTCGTTTAGAAGGAGGTAACTATGCCGATACTGAATATTCTGTTGGTCGGATACGCGCCCACGTCGACGCCCATGAACTGATCCCGAACGTCGCCTGCGGCTCCGGTGGCGTTGCCAGCGGGCAACGCCGGGTCGAGACCATCGTAGTTTGTCTTGGTGAACAGGTTCTCACCCTGCAGGTAGACTCTGGCGCCCGGCAGATAGCGTGCACCGGAAGGCAGTGTGTAGCCAACCTGCATGTTGCGAAGCCGGGTGTACGACCCATCCTTCACGTAGTAGCTGCTGATGGCACCGCTGTACGTGTCGGTGATATCGAGCCGCGGGTACTTCGCGTTTAGGTTTTGTGGCGTCCACGAATTCGCCAGCCGGTCCTTCACCACGTTCGAGGAGAAATCCTGGAAGACGTAGAAGTCCATCTGGTTTTCGAAGATCTTGTTCCCGTACGTTCCGAAGATGGTCGCACTGGCATCCCAGCTTCCGCGGTGGGCTCCGAGATCAATGCCAGCCGTAAACTTGGGATGGGGACTCCCGATGATCGTCTGATCGCTGCTGTTGACCACGCCATCGCCGTTCACGTCGCGGAACTTGATGCGACCCGGGGCGGCTCCGTCCTGCGTGGCATGGGCCGTTACATCGGCCGCATCTCTGAAAAATCCGTCGGCGATGAAGCCGTAGAACGAGCCGATCGGCTGGCCAACCATGTTGATGGTCGAGTTGCCGATGCGCGTCCCTATCGGTCCAAAGAAGGAGGTCTGGACCCCGTCAATCGAAACGATCTTGTTTGCGTAGTGACTTCCGTTGAAGCTCGCATTCCACCACGAGCCCGTATGGCCAACGGAAAAGTCGAATCCCTTGTTCTGCATCTTGCCGATGTTGACGATCGGCGGAGACGCTATGCCCGCCGTTGCCGGCGTTCTGGGATCGAAGAGCAGATTGTCCGTCACACGGTTGTACACGTCCAGTACCACATTAAGCACGCCGTTGAAGAGCACGAGATCGGTGCCGATGTTGGTGGACTTGTTCGATTCCCATTTCAAGTCCGGGTTACCGAGTGACGCCTGCCGGAAGCCCGGTTGGATGGTTGTGTTGGAGCCGGTGATGTCGTAGAAGGTATCTCCACGATCGCCGCCGAACTGTGACACGATTCTTCCTGATGGGATGTTCTGGTTTCCCGTGCGGCCCCATCCGTAACGGAGCATGACGTCCGAGAAAATCCGGTTGTTGGAAAGGAAGGGCTCGTTGGAGATACGCCACCCGAGGCCTACCGCCGGGAAGGTTCCCCAACGGTTAGCGGGACCAAGGTTGGATGAGCCGTCCTTTCTGAGCGTAAAGCTCGCGACGTACTTATCCGCGAAGTTGAGACCGGCCTTTCCGAAGAACGACAGCAAAGCGGTTCTGCCGCCACTGCTGAAGACGTTCTTGGTGGTCGGGTCGCCGAGCGCGTCCTGTATGTATCTGGAATCGAGACCCGTGTTCAGAAGATTGTTGATCGATCCCTGGAGGTACCGGTTGGTACCGGCGTTCGCCTCCTGTCCGACAAGCAGGTCGAAGCTCGCACTGTGAATCGTCTTGAGGTACCTCGCCGTGTTGCTCCAGGTCCAATCGGTAGAATTGAAGTTGTTCTCATTGATAGAGTTGCCCAACTGCGCCTCATTGTTCTGAGGGGTGGGGGCACCGAACCCGGCAAATGAATTCTGTTGAAGGTTGAAGCCGAGCCTGCTCTTCAGAGAGAACTGAGGAGTGATATCGAGCCCGCCAAACACGTTTCCAAAGACCTGGTTGTCCTTGTTGATGTTGTCCTTGGCATCCCACGCGTTCTTGAGCGGGTTGCTGCTGTTGACGCCGGGTACACCCTTGGCGCCGGCAAAATTAACACCGCTGATGTCGTAGACCGACACGATGGGCTGTAGCAGAATGTCCTTGCCGAGGACGCCGTTTTCGCCGGAGGCGTCATCGAACGTACCGGTGCCGCCAACATGTCGATCAACGGAGAGGGCGATGTTCTCGCCGAAGTTGAACTTGGACCGGTTGAACGACGTATTGACCCGAACACTTCCGCGGCGGTAGTCGTTGTACGCGGCCGTGCCCTGCTGATCGAAGTAGTTGAAGGAAACGGCGTACGCGTTGGCGTCGCCCCCACCCCGGACATCGAGGTTGTAATCCGAAACCGGCGCCGAGCTGAAAACGGCCTTCCACCAATCGGTGCCTGCGCTGGCAGGCTCGATCAAGGTGCCGGGATATGAATACTTGCTCGGATCTACGGCCGTGATGCGGCCGAAGGCATCCCTGGCGACTACCGCCGGAGGATCGGCGTAAGTGTAAGCGGGAACCGTCGGGTTGTTCGGGTCACCGTAGGTCTTCGGCATCGAGGCGAGCTGCCCGGCGTTGGCGTAGGTCGCCTTCATGACCTGGAAGTAGTCAAGGGAATTCGTGAGAAGCATGTCATCGAGTCCCCTTGTCGGGCTTGCGACACCCGTTCTGACCCGCAGCGTGGCTCTTGGCGGTCCCACCGCGCCGCTCTTTGTCGTCTCGATCACGATTACGCCATTGCTGGCGCGAGCTCCGTAGATCGATGCGGCCGACGCGTCTTTGAGAACCTGGATCGATTGAATGTCCTCGGGGTTCAGAAAGTTGATATACGAATCCTGAACCGGTGTGCCGTCAACGATGTAGAGAGGGTCGTTGTTCTGAAACGAGCTGATGCCGCGGATTCGGACCGTGCTCCGCGCGCCTGGCGAACCGCTGCTCTGGACCGTCACGCCGGGCACGGTAACATCCAACGCCTTGAGCACGCTTGCCTGGGTCTGCCTCTTGGCCTGGTCCATGTCCGCGCTCGAAACCGCGCCGGTGATGTCTGCTCGCCGCTGCTCGGTGTAGGCGGTGACCACCACCTCTTCGAGGTACGTGACGTTCGTCATCGTGACGTCGACCGTCCTCCGTCCGGCGACCGCCGATGCGAAGGGCTTGCTTCCAACGTGGGCAAAGGTCAGAGTCGCATTGGTCGGAGCCACGAGACGGTAAACCCCGTTCGCATCCGTAAGCGTGCGGACATCCGTCCCCTCGACCCGCACCGTGACGCCGGGAATTGCGGCTCCCGCCGCGTTTGTCACGGTTCCGGACACCGGTACGTCCTGACCGTATGCGGTCCCGCTTACCACCAGTGCGAACAGCAGGCCCATCACCACACTGGCAAGCCAGAGTGGGCTGTGCAGCACTGAACGTCTGCCTAACAGTACCTTCTCCATGAGCAATCCTCCGGGTGACATGAGCACTCCTCCTTCTCCAAATGGAACAACTACGCGAATCAACCCTGCGGTCGTCGCATCGACTGCAGGCCCTGCATTGCGATCAATTGGCGATAGGTAAGCAGCTGAATGTTGTGCGCTTTGAGCGCGTCTCTGAACCGCGCTGACGTGAGCGCATCAAGCTCTCCCTGACGGTTCTTGCTCATGTCGGGGAGCGGACCGGACGTGTTCATGTCGATCAACGCACCAAGCTCCGCGTTATCAATCCCAACGTGGGTGACCACCAGGTTGAACCGCGGCTTGAGACGATCTACCATCGCTACCAGGCTGTCGGTCTTGTCCCGCGGCGCCGCCTCGTATTGGGGGTCATGTCTCTGATCGCCGAAGTACTCCGACATCCCCAATCCATATTCCTTCGCGAGCCGCTCTGTGATTTCCCGGAACTCGGGATAGCGAAGCGCCGTTCCCATGTGGTAGTCCACGTAGTCGATCTTGAGTCCCGACTTGCTCGCCCGCTCGATCTGCGCGCGAAGCTCGCTCTCTACTTCTTTCAGATTGGGATGATTCTGGTGGAGCGCCTCGGCGGAGGGGAAAAAATAGCCGTCCGCGTCAACGAGCGACGGAACGGCTGTGCGGCCCAGCACCGGCCCCCAACGATAATTCTTCCACTCGGAATTGAGAGTGAGGTGAATTCCGACAGCGACATTGGGATTTCGCTTCAGGAGCTCCACCGTCTCCTGGTACCAGGGAGTCGGGAACATCACCGACACCGAAACCGGAAGGCCGGTCGCGATGAGCTTTTCGAGGGCCATGTTTACACTGTGACTCATCCCCGCATCGTCACTGCGGATTATCAGGTAAACCGGCTCCGGAGTGGCGCGATGCGTCAACGCGTCCGCCTGACCGACACGTGTCGGCGAAGCGGACAGCAACGGCCCACAAAGCAGCAGAGCGAAAGACGAGAGCAGCCGCACGCGACCCTCGGTGAGAGGACGTTGGTAAGTCTGCTATTTCACACAACAAGCCCGAGCCCAACAATAGAAGGGCTCGCGCGACACCCTCTATTACAGCGCAGTAAACGAGTTGTCAAGTAGAATGTCGAGCGGGCGACCGGCTGGTGCACGACTGTCATCCTGCAGTGAGTTTACGATATTGCCGTTCAGGCATGAGGTTCTTTCCGCAATTGATTCTTCCTCCTTCAAACGCGCGCAATGCCCCCTTTTTCCATCCGGCGCTGCACCGTCAACGACGCCGCGACAATGGCATCGCTCGGCGCGCGGCTGTTCACGGAGACGTACGGTCCCACACATCCCGAGCCGGAGCTGAGTCGCTACCTGGCGCGATCCTTCTCTGTCGACGTCGTTCGCGAAGCGATTGCGGAAGAAGGCGTCACCATGCTGCTCGTGGAAGATCTCCACGGCAGCGCGATCGCTTACGCGTATCTGCGCTCGAGCGCCGAGCCCCCTTCGGGTGTCGGCGGTGACCGCGTATTCGAGATCGTACGCTTTTATGTCGACGGCGCGGCGCAGGGGCGCGGCGTCGGCGCCGCACTCATGAATGAATGCTTCAACCATGCGAAGAATCGGGGGGCGGACATGCTCTGGCTCCAGGTCTGGAAGGAAGCGCCATGGGCTGTCGGATTCTACGAGCGGATGGGATTCTCGGTCGTCGGCTCCGCTCCCTTCTACTTTGGAGACCGGATTGGCGACGACCACATCATGTCGAAATCGCTCTGATCAGGCGCGCGTAAACACCTATCTCCCGTTTCGCAACTGCAGGAAGTTGTCGAAAAGGCGTGACTGCGACAGCGAGAGAACAGTCACTTGAGAGTGAAGATTTCCATCCACCCCGAGAAGTGGCGTAAGTCGGTCCCCCGCGCGTGGAAGCAGACTCAGCTCCTCCACCCCGCGAAAATCGCCAGTTGCGTGACCATCGCCGCTCTGAATCTCCTCTGGCACGGGCACGGGATACTCAGGTCGTCGCCATCGGCCGTGCGCTTCGCCGTCGTCGCCGTCGTCTGTTATGGTGTGACGACTATCGCTGAGCTTCTCTGGCTCGTGTACAGCGGGCCGAGCGTCACCGGCTTCGAATCGCCCACGCCGGCGGCGGGCGCCGCTCCAGTCGCCGTGATCGATCCGCTCGTCGAACAGTTGAAGGAGCTACCCCCGGCCGAGCTGCGCGATGAGGTCCTTCAGCTGGCGAAGGAAATGAAGTCCTTCGAGGCCGTGAGCGACCGCGAGTTCGTCAATACCCTCGCCGGAACCAAGCCCCTCGATGCTGCCCTCGATGCTATCACGGAAGCGGAGCGCGACGAAGTACTCGATCAGCAAAGCCTGGAGCTGATGGAGCACAATCTCCGGACCTGGCGGGCGTACAAGGAGAGATTCTATCGGCCGGCGCGCGCGTTCCGGAATGAGCTTCGCAAACGGCTCGGCATCCGCAACGTGAACAACGAGCCGAGGATTCCGGCGCTCGATCGAGCGGAGCTTACCGGGGCCAAGCCGATTGCGCAGGCCGCGGACTACCTCGCCGGTTTGGCGAGACGGCTCAAGTAGAAGGGGCTGGGCTCCACTCCTCTACGGTGTCGGCTTCTGCGTGTCGCTGAGTCCGATGTCGAGCTGCGAGAGGGCGTTCGGTGAGATGCTGTGGGTCGTCGAGATGTCGAACTTCCGGCGCAGATACTCCTCGAAGCTTATCCACTCGCCCTCGAATTCGACGGACCTCGTCCACGCGCATAGCGTCACGAGATTCCGGTAGTGCTCAGCTCCCCGCGCCATCACGAGCAGCGCGATCAGCATCACCCCGAGCGCCACGGCAAGCCCCACAGAGATCAGGTCTCCATGATGCAGCTCTTCCGCGAGCGCTTGCTGCCGATCCCGCAGTAGATTCGCCTCTTCCGCCGTCGTCTCCTGGAGACCGGACCGGATCGACGTCATCACGCTGTCGCTATGACTCGTTTTCACGATGTTCACGGCAAGGTCGTGCTTGCCAGCACGCTCCAGCTTGATCGTCGAGTCGAACTCGACCAGCTTGGCGCGCGAAAGCGCCTCGACCGTCACCACGCGTCGCAGCTGCGCGGAATTGTCCGCCAGCAGGCGCCGCAGGTTGGTGAGGCGGCTGCGGACCTCGTTCGTTGCCGCCGCGTAGGGGGCCAGGAAACCAGGCTGGCCAGTCAGGATGTATCCCCTTTGCCCGGCCTCGGCCTCGCTCATTCGTGCTTCGACGGTGGCGAGCTCGCGCTGGTTTTCGAGCGTGTGGCTCACCCATTGGAACGATTCGACCGCGGCGGTTCCATCCTTCCATTCGAGCAGAAGCAGGGCCCCCATTACGACCGCGATAGACGCCAGCCCGAAGGAAATGAGAACGGGTCTGCTATGGGAAATTTTCATTGTGGCCCTGGGGCGAACGTAGCGAGGAGGTACTTCTACTATAGGACGATTCACCGACGGGGTTGTATCCGCTGTTCGGGGTGTGAATCCGCAGCTACGTGAATCGCGTGGTGTCTGTGGGTTTTACCGGGCGGTTCTGGTCCAACAACGACACTGCTTCCTGCTGCCCGCTGTCCGCTCCCAGCTGCCTACGCCGGGACCGTTCTGGTGGCGTTCGAAGCGCGCGCTTTGGCCTGTACCTTCGCGCCACCGGTGCTGTCATGACGCTTGCAGCAGGTAGCGGGTGGCGTTCAGCGGGAAGCAGGCGGCAGCGTAGTTGAGTGGAGCGGTAACGCAGAATCGGGATAGATTCCCGCCGATGAAGAGCGACACGCTGACGGTAGCAACCCGCAGAGAGGACCTCCCGCTCCACGAGGACGTCCGCTGGCTCGCGGGCGCGCTCGGGCGGGTCATCAGGCGTCTCGAGGGTGACGAGGCGTTCACGATCGTCGAGCGGTTGCGCGTCGCGACGCGGGCCCGCCGGCACGGTGAATCCGATGCCCCGACCCTCGACGGCCTGCTCAAGCTGATCGACGGCCTCAGCGTCGCGCAATGCGCCATGGCGTCGCGCGCATTCACGCTCTTCTTCCTCCTGATCAACACGGCCGAGCAAACGCATCGCGTTCGCCGGCGCAACTCGTATCTCGGCAAGGGCGTCACCGATCCGCAGCCCGCCTCGGCGCGGTGGACGATGCGCCAGCTCCGGCATCTTGGCGCGAGCGCGGAAGCTATCGAGCGTGCGATGCTCGCCCTGGACATCCGGCCGGTGCTCACCGCGCACCCGACCGAATCCACTCGTCGCACGCTGCTCGGCCTTCAGGCTCGCGTCGCCGACGACCTCCTTGCCCGCGAGTCAGCACCGCCGGACGAAGTGAGGCTCGTCGAGCAGTCGCTGGAGGGCGAGGTGGAGTTGCTCTGGCTGACGGGCGAGGTGCGGCAGGACCGCCCCACGGTTCTCGACGAGGTCAGCTCGGCGCTCTGGTATCTGGAGACGCGCCTCCTCGAGGCTAACGCGTTCGTGCACTCGACGCTCGCACTCGCGTTCGAGGACGAATTTGCGCGCTCCGCCGACAAGCTCAGGCTCGCAGTGCCGGTGCGGTTTGGAACGTGGGTTGGCGGCGACCGTGACGGAAATCCTTACGTGACGCCGGAAATCACCATCGCCACGTCGCGCCGTGCGAGCCACGTGATACTCGGACGGTACAGGGATACTCTGGACGACCTCACGCGGCGTCTATCGCTCTCGTCGTCGATCGCGCCGCCGCTGGATGCTCTCATGACGTCGCTGGAAAAAGACCATAAGCTGCTGCCCCTCATCTGGAAGAAGAACAACAAGCGCAACGCCGACGAGCCGCTGCGACTCAAACTGAGCTTCATGTCGGCGCGGATCGAGGCAACGCGCCGGTTGGTTGCTTCGCGCGACGCCGGGCGGCCCAGAAAGGAACCGGCGGCGTATCCCGATGTCGCCACGTTCGAGGAGGATCTGGTGCTGGTGCGCAAATCTCTGCTGCGCGCCGGTGCGGAGCAGGCCTGCCGCACCACGGTTGATCCGCTGTACGCGGCCGTCCGCGCCCATGGTTTTCATGGCTTCATGATGGACGTGCGCGACCACTCCGACGTTCATGCCGCCGCGGTCAAAGAGATTCTCGCGTCGAAAAATGGTGATGCAGATGGAGAGAGGCTCCGCTCCGCACTCCTCGCCGGGCGGCCGATTCTCAGCAAGAGCCGGAAGATCTCCGACGCGACGCGCCGGGCGGTAGATACGTTGGAAGCGATCCGGACCATCCAGGGCGAAGCCGGGGAACAGGCGGCTTGCACCTACATAGTTTCGATGACGCGGTCCGCCGAAGACCTGCTAAGGGTGATGCTGCTCGCCCTGGAAGCGGGACTGCTGAATCTCGCCGGCGCGAAGCCGGTATCGCGTCTCGACGTAGTTCCGCTGTTCGAGACAGTCGACGATCTCGAGCGGGCGCCGGAAGTCATGCGCTCGCTGTTCGACGATCCCGTCTATTCACGGCAGCTCGAAGCGCGGGGACGGAAGCAGGAAATAATGATCGGCTATTCCGACTCGGGTAAGGATGCCGGGATGATAGCGGCATCATGGGGACTGTACCGCGCGCAGGAGTCTCTGGCCGAAGTGTGCGATGACGCCGGTGTGGAGCTTCGGCTCTTTCACGGGAGGGGCGGGAGCGTCGGTCGCGGCGGAGGCTCGCCGGTCTATCGCGCTCTGGCGGCGTTGCCTCCCGGAACGACGAGGGGCCGCATCAAGATCACCGAACAGGGCGAGATCATCTCGCAGCAGTTTGGCCTGTTGCCGGTGGCCGAGCGCACGCTGGAGGTGACGGCGGCGGGAGTGCTGCTGCACGAGTTCAGCGATTGGCGCAAGAAAGTTGGCGTGAAAGAAGTCGAGGATTTCCGTGAGGTGATGGATCGCGTGTCATCGCGATCGCGGGACGTCTATCACGAGCTCGTCTACGAAGGCGACGCGCTATTCCAGCTCTTTCGCATGGCAACGCCGATCGACGAGCTGGCCAACGCCCGGTTTGGCTCGCGACCCGCGTATCGTCCTGGCGCAACGACGGGGATCGAAGGCATTCGCGCGATCCCGTGGGGATTCGGCTGGACGCAAATCCGCCTCATGCTCACCGGTTGGCTCGGTGTTGGAACCGCCCTCGGCGAGGAAGTATCCACACGCACTGGCTTGCGGCGGATTCAGCGGATGGCGGCGAGCTGGCCGTTCGTGGATGACCTGCTGGGGAAGGCGGAGATGGTTTGCGCCAAGACCGATGTCGAGATCGCGCGCGCCTACGTGCGACACCTGGGCGGCGACCGAAAGCTGGTTGACTCGCTGATTGGCGAGTATCAGCGCGCGGTCGAGGCGCTGCTACTCATTCGGGGGCATCGTCAGCTCCTCGATGACTCTCCTGTGCTACAGTCGGCGATCGTGCTCAGGAATCCCTATGTCGATCCGCTTTCACTGTTGCAGATATCGCTGCTGCGGAGAAAGCGCACGGGCGTGGCGAAGAACGAGCGGGAAAGGGAAGCGATCGACGATGCGCTCGCGACGACGCTGAGCGGGATCGCTCAGGGACTCCGCAACACGGGCTAGCTGATTCGCCGGAGTCGTAGAATCACGACTCTATTTGATTTTGAGGCCTTCGAGCTTTGGATCAAAGCGAGGGTACTGAAGATCGAGGTCGTCGAGCGTGTCGGCGATTTTTCGCGCCACGAGCAGGTTCCGCGCGTGTTCGTCGTCAGCGGGCACGATGTGCCAGCGCGCCCAGCTCGTGCTGCACTTGGCGATGGCCTCGTGGTAAGCCTTGGAGTAGCTGTCCCACAGCGCGCGGTCGTCCAGATCGCCCGCGCGGAACTTCCAGTTCTTCTTCCTGTCTTCCAGCCGCTCGATGAGCCGCTTCTTCTGTTCATCGCGCGAGACGTGCAGGAAGAATTTCAGGATCACGACGGAATTCTGAGTCAGCATTCGCTCGAAGGCGTTGATCTGTCCGTAGCGCTCCAACAGAATCTTTTTCGTGACGAGCTTGTGGACTCGCGGAACGAGCACGTCCTCGTAGTGCGAGCGGTTGAAGATTCCGATCATCCGCCGTGG
>JADGQU010000272.1 GCA_017881545.1 Gemmatimonadaceae bacterium | reverse complement strand
AAGAGGCGATAAACCTGCCCCTTCTGTCCCTTTGAACTGCCCCGGAAAGCCGACGATAATGGTGGAGGGCCACCCATGAATAGACGTGCACCTTCGCTGCTCGTGCTTCTGCTGACCTCGCCCGTTCTCTCCGCCCTAGCCCAACCACAGATCGCCGACCCGCTTGCACAGCGGATATGCGCGGAAGTCAAAGACGTCGAACTACCCAGCCAGGACCGCCCCGTTCCGGAAGACGAGAAGCCGCTGGCAGGCTGCGTTTCGGCAGACCTCTATTTCGGTTTCGGGCAGCCGGCTGATCCCGTGAAGGCCCGCAAATGCGCCTACGTGGAAATGAAAAAGGGCGACGGGCACATCCCCTTCGGCGGAAGGACCATCCTGATGATGGTCTACGCCAACGGAAAGGGTGCGGCCCGTGATTTCGATGTCGCGCTGAAGCTGGGATGCGAGATCGGCGGCGCGCCGAACGACATCGCCGGCCGCGTGCGGCGGCTCGCGCGCCTCAAAGAGGAGCACTGGACCGGCGACACATTCAGCATCTGCGACTACAGCGCCGGGAAGTACATGTACGAGCAGTGCGCCATTCTTCAGGAAAGATTCGACAAGGTGGAACGCGACAGCAGGCTGGATGCCATCGTCGCGAAATGGAGCGCGGCGAACCGAAGGGCTTTCCACGTCCTTCAAGCGAAGGCGCAGACCTTTTTCAGAGCTCGCGTGGGCATGGAGATCGACCTGAGCGGAACGCTCGAAGTGCACGAGACGGCTTTCCTGGAAAGGGATCTGACTTCCACGCTCGAACAGTTCGAACGCGGCGACTTGCCCAAGTTCTCACCCGACGCTTTCCGGGAAGCGGATGCGGCGATGGATGCCGCATACAGCCGGACCCAGGCCGGGACGCGATCCCAATGGGGCACCGTGACCCGGGAGGGCATCCGGAAAGGTCAACGGACGTGGATCACTTACCGGGACTCGTGGGTCAAGTTCGGCCGGAAGAAGTATCCGGGCGTCGCGGCGGAGAGCTGGAAGACCTGGCTGACCCAGCAGCGCATCGCCATGCTGGACAGGTTTCAGCGCTAGGTCACGACGAACATTCCTTTACTTCCAGATCTTGAATTTCAATTGAAAGTGCTGCTTTTGAATGAGTGAGCGCCAGTCAACAAATAAGAGCGCGCTCAGAAGAAGCAATCCCACCACGAGACTTGCAAGTGACTTCCAGGATAGTGCTCCTTCCGTTATGGTGTTGGCATGCTCCGAGGCATATTTGCCTAAATGCACGGTGATGGCGTCGCTCGTGAATTTACCTATGAAGAACGCCGGGATGATATACAGCGCTTTGATCTTCGCCATACCACCGGCCACGAATAGCGGCGTCGTGGGAAGAGGCAATAATGAGTAAGCCACGATCACCAGCTGGCTTCTCCATCCTTTCTCTTTCATTGCCTTGCCTAGAAACTGAACGTCTTCGTTCTTTGATCGCTTGAAGAGTCTTCCGGCCAGGAGCGGGATATAGAGAGTCAGGATATATCTTCCCAAAATAGAGCCGGCGACGCCGATTACAATAACCAGCCAAATATTCAAGCCGAACGTGATCTGCAGGAACACCATGATGGTGAAAGCGGGAGGGAAGGGGAAGGGAACGACATCAAAGAACAGGGCGCCGATAAACACCAATAGGTACTGCCACCACATATCGGCTGCGTATCATATTCCTCAGGGAGTGTTCGGGGCTCGCAGGCTATTGGTCGCCGAGTCGCTCCGCCAGCAGGTCGGCCAGATGGCGAACGCGAATCGGCGAGCGCTCCTTGTCGAGGCCGCCCCGGATCTGCATCAGGCAGCCGGGACAGTCCATCGCCACCGTGCCGGCTCCGGTCTTCCGCACGTTCGACAGCTTTCGCTCGAGGATTGGGGCGGAGATCTCCGGGAACTTCACGGAATAGGACCCGCCCATGCCGCAGCACATATCCGACTCGGCCATCTCGACGACCGGGAAGCCGGCCCTCGCGAGCAGCTCGCGCGGTTCCTTCGTCACATGGAGCGTTCGTTTCAGGTGGCACGAATCGTGGTACGTCACCGCCGAAAGGGACGTTCCCTCGGGAATCGTCAACCGCCCCTCAGCGACCAGCCGTGTCACGTAGGTCGAGAAGTCGACGACCTTCTCCGAGAGCCCCAGCGCCTTCGGCAGCCACTCCGCGCGTCCCTCGCTCCTGAGGGCCGTGACGAACTCGTGCTTCAGCGCCGCCGTGCAGGTCGGGCAGGCGGAGACGACCGCCTCCACCTCCAGCCCCTCGAAGGCCCGGATGTTGTCGATCGCGTTTTGCGCCGCGACGTCGTACGCGCCGGAGAAGCGCGCCGGCGCGCCGCAGCAGGTTTGCGCCTCCGGAAAAACCACCTCCACGCCCGCCCGGTTCAGAACGTCGACGACCGCCCGGCCGGTCCCGGGGTACGCGAAGTCGATCAGGCAGCCGGCGTAGAAGGCGACTTTCCGGTCGCCCTTCGGCTGGACGATTTTCTGGAACTCATCGCGGAAAGGGACCTCGGCGACGGCCGGGAGGCTTCGGTGCTCGGCGAGCCCCGAGAGAAACATTGGCAGATGCCGGATGAGCCCGTCCTTCTCGAACGGCTTTTGCGCGAGCGAGGCCGCGCGCAGGAGGCCGTGGAAGAGCCGCCGGTCGTTGACGACCTTGAATATGGCCTTCTGGACGAAAGGCTGTCCCTGCTCCTTCACCTGTTTCCGGCGCACCTCGACGATCAGCTCGGGGATGTCGATCTTGCCGGGGCATACCTCCACGCAGCTGCCGCACTGGATGCAGAGTCCCTGAATCTCCTTCGACCGTTGCAAGGCGCCGGTCCAGGCCGTCAGGATGGTCCCGATACCGCCCGTGTAGACGTCGCCGAAGACGTGGCCCCCGACGAGGCGGTAGACGGGGCATACGTTCAGGCACGACGCGCAGCGGATGCATTGGAGCGCTTCCTTGAAGACCGGGTCCCTCGCCATCTCGGAGCGGCGATGGTCCATCAGGACGATGTGCAGCTCCTTCGGCGAGCCGTCGGTGTTCTCCGCCGCGCCGGTGATGATCGAGACGTAGCTCGTGAGGAGCTGGCTCGTGGCGCTCCTTGGAAGCGCCTTCAGGATCGGGACGATGTCTTTGAACGCGGGGACCAGCTTCTCGAGCCCGACGATCGCGACGTGGATTCGCGGGAGCGTCGTGACGAGCCGGGCGTTCCCCTCGTTCGTGATGATCACGAGGCTTCCCGTCTCGGCCACCGCGATGTTCGCTCCCGAGATCCCCATGTCCGCTTCGAGGAAGCGCTCTCGCAGCTCGCGCCGGGCGACCTTCACGAGCTTCGGGATCTCGCTCGAAAGCCGTTCGTTCACTTCCTTGCTGAAGATCTCGGCGACCTGCTCTTTCGTCAGGTGGATCGCCGGCATCACCATGTGGGATGGCTTCTGCCCCGCGAGCTGGATGATCCACTCGCCGAGGTCGGTTTCCTTGACGTCGACCCCTGCCTCCTGGAGAGCCTTGTTCAGGTGAATTTCTTCCGAGGCCATCGACTTCGACTTGACGACCTTCTTGACGCCGGACCTCTTCGCGAGATCCAGAATGTAGCCCCGCACCTTCTCCGGGCTGTCCGCCAGAAAGACCTTCGCGCCCCGCTTTTCCGCCTGCTCCCGGAATCTCGCGACCAGCTCCGGGAAGCGCCCGGCGGCGTCGCCTTTCACCTCCGCGATCCTCGCGCGGAGCGCCTCGAAGTCGATCCCTTCGTACGCCTTGGCCCGGCTCGTGCGGTAGGCCTCGGAGAACCGGGTCAGCGCACCGCCCAGATTGGGATTCGCGAGGGCCTCCGAAATCTCCTGCCTGAACGTACCCGTCATGACGGTGTGCCTCCCAGTGCCCGGTCGGCCGGCGGCTCGTCGATGCAGAGAATGACGAGGCGGACGGGTCCGTGGACTCCGATCGTGAGGACCCGCTCGATGTCGGCGGTCCGGCTCGGCCCGGTGACGAAAGCGAGGTAAGGCGAGCCGGCCGGGTCGAGGTGCGGCAGGAGCGCCTCCAGATCGGGGAGGATCGTCGCCGTCCGCACGAGAGCCACATGGATCTCTGGAAGAGTCGAAACGAGACGGAGCGCAACGCCGGTGGCGTCCTGGACGACCGTCCCCGTGTCCGCAAGGCCCCACTCCATGTCGCTGATCCCGACCCTGCTTTCGGCCGCGCTCTTCCGGTCCACGTCGAGAGTCAGGCCGGGTATCTTC
>JADGQU010000271.1 GCA_017881545.1 Gemmatimonadaceae bacterium | reverse complement strand
GGCCATCAATGCACAGCAGGCCGAGGAGATGGTCGCCGCGGCTGAGGCTCACCCGCGCCAGGTGACACTGATCGATCACGAGCTCCGGTTTCTTCCCTCTTGGCGTGCGGCTCGTGGCAGGATCGCTGACCTCGGGCAGATCCGGTTCGCTGAGGTTCGCTACTCCAGTCCCAACCGCGGAGACGGCACCCGCCCCTGGAACTGGTGGAGCGATCGCAAGCAGGGCGGAGGTGTGTGGAGCGCGGTCGGATCGCATTACAGCGATGCGCTCCGCTACTTCATCGGCGAAGTCGAAGCGGTGCAGGCCGTGCTGAATTCGTTCGTCAAGAAGCGACCGCACGAGGGACGTCTCGAGGAGGTAACCTCCGACGATTTCGCCGCCGTTCATCTGCGGCTCGAGGGGGACGCGCTCGCCGTCATGTCGTTCAGCTCCGTGTCAGCGCTCGATGAACCGACCTTCCTCACAATTCACGGAGAGGGCGGAGCCTTCCGTTTCACCGGACCCGACTGGTACCACGCGAAGACCGGCGGCTCCTTCGAGTTGCAGACCGTCGAGGACGACGTGCCGGCATCAACCATCGGCAACTCGAAAGGCGGCTCCTTCGGCAGCGGCACCGTCTACCTCGCGCGCGCCCTCCGAAGCGCCCTCATCGACAGCGACCGTCAGGCGCTCGCCCCCGCAGCCACCTTCGCCGACGGCCTCGCCCAACAGCGCGTCCTCGACGCCGCGCGACGCTCGCACGAAGAGGGCGGGCGGTGGGTGGGGGTGGGGTGAGACCCTCGACACCGTGGAAAGCCACGCGGGTCGGAGCAAACAACTCCGGAGCAAACACTTAAGGAGTGATCCCACCAATCTGACCCCTGGCGGGCGACAGAACTCACTCAGTGTTCGGTATCGTGGGCAGGCCTCGACTTTCGTCTCGGGGGAGAGCAGCATGATTCATGTTCCGATAGCCGCTCTCGGTCCGCGCTCGTGCCGAGGGGCTTGGCAGGTCCGATTTCGGAGCAGGAGATCAAACATGGCCCTCACCAAAAGCGATTCGACCCTGTCGGGCGGTGTCCTTGTTCGGCCGTCTCGGCCATGAGCACAAAGCCCGACGGCAGCACCGGCGGCATGGGACGCGTGGCATCGGGCGACGCTGGCGCAGCGGTTCTCGCCAGCGACGCCGCCCTCTTGACCTCCGATCGGCAGGAGTTGTTGTGGGCGGTCCTCGAGAACCTGAGCGAGGGAGTAGTGGCCTGCGACGCGAGCGGCACGCTCTCGTTCTTTAACCGCGCGACGCGCGAGTTTCACGGTATGGCCGAGGAACCGATCGGGCCTCAGGAGTGGAGTGAGCGTTACTCGCTTCACCGTGCGGATGGCACGCTGATGAACGTCGATGAAGTTCCCCTCGTTCGTGCGCTGCGGGGCGAGATCGTCCGCGACGCGGTGATGGTGATCGCGCCGCGGAATCGAGAGGCGCGAACCGTAATCTGCTCGGGCAGGCGGCTCTACGACCGCAGCGGGAAATTGCTCGGCGCCGTGGTCGTCATGCGTGACATCACAGAACAGATCGCGGCCGAGCGGCACAAGGCCGATCTGGCGCGCGAACGTGAGTTGAACCACGCCAAGGACGAGTTACTGGCCACCGTGGCACACGAGCTGAGAAACCCGCTGACGTCAGTTCTCGGTTGGACGCATGTTCTGAAGCTGCAGCTCCAAGACGAGGAAGCTCGGAGTGCGCTGGCCGCGATCGAGAGAAGCACTCGGATGCAGGCGCAGCTCATCGACGATTTGTCGGACGTAGCGAGGATCGCCAGCGGGAAGCTCACTCTGAATCGCGAGCGTCTATTCGTTCAGGAAATTCTGGAGAGCGTGATCGCCGGCTCGCGGCCGGCGGCGGAGAAGAAAAGAATCGCTATCATCGCTCCGGCGTCCTACGAACCGACTGCTGTCGAGGCCGATCGGATCCGCCTTCAGCAAGTGTTCTGGAACCTGTTCACGAACGCTCTGAAGTTCACGCCGTCCGGCGGAACGGTGTTCGTAGAGGTGCAGGTGCGACACGATCATGTGCGGATGAGCGTTCGCGATACCGGTCGCGGAATCAAGGAGGACTTCCTCTCGCGGGTCTTCGACCGTTACGCGCAGGAGACCGCCGGAAGGAGACATCAAGGCCTCGGTCTCGGCCTGTCCATCGCGCGCACCATCATCGAGTTGCACGGCGGGTCGATCACTGCGGCGAGCGAGGGCGAAGGACGGGGAGCCGTATTCTCCGTCACGTTGCCGCGAAGCGTCCGGTAGCGCCTCATCCGCCAGATCGCAGATGAAACCGGCCGCTACAGGGCGGCTTGCGTGGTGGCGCGGACCCTAGACTGGCGTCAGTCAGGCGGCGACGTGCGCCTTCTCATAAAGAAATTCACCTCCCGGTGTTATGACGCCAAATCCTTTCGCCATCGGTCGACTTCCTCAACGGCGTCACGAGCATCGTCGGCGCTAAGGTGTGGCTTCACCTCGCGGATCTTCGTCGCACGTCCTTCGATGGAGGCGTCGCCTTGCGTCACGGTGAAGTAAAGCGCGGTTGCCAGAGACCTGAGTTGCTTGACGCCGCGGCCGGCGAGATTCTTCACGACGAAATCGACGGCATTCCGATGTTCCGCGATCGTCTTCGCGGCATGCCTTTCGAGGTATCCGAGCTGCTCGCCGGGCTCGAACGTCGCGCCGTCCTCCGTTGGCCGAACGGCGACCATGTCGTCGGCCATCATCGAGGCCAGGTGTCGCTGAAGCTCGAACGAGAAGGGACCGTGGAGGTACAACTGGAAGTCGAAGCCGAGGGGAACCTTCAGCAGCTCCTGCAAGAAGAAGATGGACTTCTGAACCATCGTCTCGCCGCAAAAAGCCTCGCGCACGCGGCAGTCCTTGACGAGCGTAGCAACGATCCCGGAACGCTCCAAGTCATTCATGGTCATGTCCGAGCTCCAGCTGTTCCGAAAGAACATCGGATCTCAAATCCTGTGTAGGTGCATCGGTATGGCGGGGGGCCATCGTAGCAGCTGGGACAGGATTGGCTGGCTAATCTATAGAAGTAGATGAGCTCATCGCGCCATCTGTGTCCATGTGGGCCTGATTGTTGCCCGCCACGTGCGGGCCGATTCACGAGCGCGCGTGTAGGTCACGTTCGGAGGAGCTGACTGAGGCGGTTCGCTGGTATGAGCAACGCAGGCCTGGCTGGTACTTGTGGTCGTTTTGTAACCGACTTATAGTGGCGGGCTCATCCTTGAAAGGAGAACGAAATGAAAACCGTCCGAGTGGTCACGCTAACGGTCGTCGCTGCGGCGCTGAGCTTTCTCACACTTCAGGCTCAGGAGGGGAAAGTCGTCAAGAGAAATGTCGTTCTCAAGGAGGACACGAGTATCCCGGGCCGCGAGGCCGTGATGGCTCACGTGGAGCTCCCTCCTGGCGTCGCCGAGGGCCCGCATACGCATTTTGCGGACGTGTTCGTCTTCGTTGAGGAAGGCGAGATTACCCTCGAGAATGAGGGACACCCGACAGTCAAGCTAAAAGCCGGCGATGTCTTCCACATCGCGCAGGGGGCCGTTCATCAGGCGATCAATAACGGCGCCACTACGGCGAAGCTGAGCGCGGTATTCGTGGCTGAGAAAGGGAAGCCGCTGACGACGCCGGTCACGACGCCGGCGAAATAAGAACGATCCGAGGACCTGGCCGAAACACCGGCGGTCACGACGCGTGCAGATGCGATAGAGCGGATGGCCGCTCCTTCGCGGCACGCGTCGCGCCCGCCTACTGTGGCGCGGGCCGTGAACCCCGGGCGGCGTCGCTTCGCTCCTTGCCCGGGGCTACATTCTGTCGCCGCTCCGCGGCTGGTGGCCCCCCCTCTCGTCATAAGAGTGCGGTTCGAGCTCACCGCGCGCAACCTCGTCATGACGGCTCGACAAGCCCTACCCTCACTCCCGCACCTGCGGAAACATCCAGCGGGCTTCGCGCAGTTCCTCCTCGATGATCTCCCGCTCCACGACGTCGTTCAGCTCAGGTGCTTCCCAGTTCGCCAGCCACATCGGGTTGACATAGGGCAGCACCGAGATCGCCGTGACACGATGCGGAAGACCGACGAGGGCGAGCCTCGCGTTCAGATGGCGAACGACGTCGAGAGCGGTCGGTATATGGCTCTGGTCGATCATTCGGGAGGCTCGATGCCGTATTCGCGCATCTTGCCGGTGAGGGTTCGCGGGGCGATGCCGAGGCGTTCGGCGGCGGCAG
>JADGQU010000270.1 GCA_017881545.1 Gemmatimonadaceae bacterium | reverse complement strand
GCGGATCGTCGAACGGCAGGCTTGCGGTGCCCTGAGGTGGAGCAACGCTGTCGCTCCGCGAGTCCATCCAGTTGTCGGACGGGTTGAGACAAGCCTTCCAGCGCAGCCAGTCGCGCCTGCTCTTTTCGGTGAGAAGGTTCTGCTCCTTGAACCCCATCTCGAGCGCGAACTTCTTGGCCCCCGCGCCCACCAACATGATGTGATCGGTGTAGTCCATCACGGCTTTCGCCACCAGCGATGGCGTGGCGATGTCCTCGAGCGCGCCGACGGCCCCGGCGCGCTTCGTCGGCCCGTGCATGCACGATGCATCGAGCTGCACCACGCCTTCTTCGTTGGGCAATCCGCCGAGCCCAACGGCCTGATCCTCGGGGTCGAGCTCCTCGATGTTGACGCCGGCGATGATCGCGTCGAGGGTGTCGGCGTTCTGCCGAGTGATCATATCGTACGCGCGCGCGACGCCGCGAATACCGTTAGCGGAAGAGACGACCAGGGGCCGCGGGGCCGGCAGCAACGCGCTCGCTCTGTCGACGACCGAGATTCGCGTTGTCGCGGCATTGGCGCTCCGGTCGAACGTGAGTGCAGCCGCGGCCGCGGCGCTGGTTCCCAGGAATTTCCTTCTCGAGATTTCCATTGCCGCTCTCCGTTTGATGTTGCTTTGAGTGACTTCAATAAGGTATTCCGCGAGTATAGCTTCCCGCTACGCATGAAACCTTCGACGCGCTCGAAACGGGACGAGGTGTATACGATCTCGTTTGCGAGCGTGGACTGATGACGCGCGATCAGCTCGACCCTCTGCTAAACCCCGAGGCGAAGACGGCGCCAAGGGCAACTCCCGCAACGGAGTCTTGAAGGTTAGTTTCTACGTGCTCAACCCTGAAAAAATCCGAAAGAGTTTCACCCAGCGAAACGTGAAACGCTCCTAACTCGACGAGAACAGGATTCCCTTCGCATGAAAGGTTCTAACCGCCTCCGGCGGCTTGCATCCTACGCATTCCTCGCCGCGCTCGCGGTCGTGGCTGTTTCCTGCAACGAAGCGCATCCCAACACCACGCTCGACCCGCACACGGATCTCGGACGCGAAATCGATTTCCTGTGGGACCGCCTGCTGCTTCTCGGAACGATCGTCTTCGTCCTGGTCGAGGCGGTTCTCCTCTTTATCGTGTTCAGGTACCGGCGGAGAGAGAACCAGGGGACGCCTCCGCAGACGCACGGCAGCACCAAGCTGGAGATCGCGTGGACGCTGATCCCGGCGGTGATCCTGGTGTTCATCGCGGTTCCGACCGTCAGGACAATCTTCATCACGCAGGCACAAGCCGCGCCCGGATCGCTGAGCATCGATGTGACGGGGCACCAGTGGTGGTGGGAATTCCGGTACCCCGAGTACGGCGTGACGACCGCGAACGAGATCTACCTCCCGGTCGGACGCACTGTGAATTTCAGATTGCGCTCCGCCGACGTGATTCATTCGTTCTGGACGCCGCAGCTGGGCGGCAAGCGCGACGTCATCACGAATCGCACGAATTACATGTGGTACACGCCCGACAGCTCCATCTCCAGCCGCGTGTGGAACGGATTCTGTGTGGAGTTCTGCGGCGCATCGCACGCCAACATGCGCTTCAGGGTTTTCACGGTGACCAAGCAACAGTTCGACTCGTGGGTGGCCGGACAGAAACTGCCCGCGAGATTTGGCGCGGTCGCGCCAGCCGCGGCGGCTGGTGGTCCGATTCCGCCGCCGCACGAAGGGCCCGCGGTTACGACTCCCGGCGGACCGAACTCGCCGACCCAGCCCGCGCAAGCCGCGGCACGTGGAGTCGCACAGCGTAGCTCGGGAACCGGTGCCGCCGGCGGAGCGCAGCCGGCGATTCCGCGTCCGCAGAATGCAGAGGCGAATCCGGGAGCCCGTCTGGGCGCTGCTCAATCCTCCGTTGCCGCAGCGCCCGCAGGCTCGGCGCAGCCCGGCTACATCTTCCCACGCGAGCAAGTTCCTGACTACGCCATTCCGCACTCGCCCATACCACCGGGGCTCAAGTTTACGCCGGGGCTCACCGGAAATGCGCAGCGCGGGATGAAGATCTTCAGCAGCTCCGCGTGCATCGGTTGTCATTCGATCGCGGGCAATCCTATGGCGATGGGCACAACAGGACCCAACCTTACGCACGTCGGATCGCGCAGCACTATTGCAGCTGGCCGCTTCCCGAACGCCGCTGCGTATCTGGCGCTGTGGATCAAGAATGCGCGAGTGATGAAGCCCGAGGTTCTCATGCCGACGTGGGGCCTCGATGAATACGATCCTGTTCTCAAAACGAAAGTCACGGCGGCAACCGGCGGCCTCACCGATCAGCAGATCGCCGACATTGTCGCTTATCTAACCGCACTGAAGTAACCGGAGATCGATTTGGCAACGACCGCATATCCAGCACCGGCACACCCGCCAAGTTATTCCGGCGAACAGTCCGGTCTCTGGAGCTGGCTCAGCACAGTAGACCACAAGCGTATCGGCATTCTGTACCTCTACACTGCGCTCTTCTTTTTCATGTTCGGTGGCGTGGAGGCGGTCATCATCCGCGCGCAGCTCGGTGCCCCCAATCAGCACCTCGTGTCGGCCGAGTTCTACAACCAGCTCTTCACGATGCACGGGACGACCATGATCTTCCTCGCGATCATGCCGCTCTCGGCAGCGTTTTTCAATTTTCTCATTCCGCTCCAGATCGGTGCGCGCGACGTGGCGTTCCCGCGGCTCAACGCCTTCAGCTACTGGGTCTATCTGTTCGGCGGAATCTTTATCACGGTTCCGATTTTCTTTGCCGTGGCGCCCAACGGTGGCTGGTTCGGCTACGCGCCGCTCACGACCAAGGCTTACTCACCCGGAATCAACATTGACTTCTGGGTGATCGGTCTCCAGGTCCTCGGCGTTTCTTCACTCGCCGCGGCGTTCAATTTCCTGACGACTATCATCAACCTCCGCGCGCCCGGCATGTCGCTGATGCGGATGCCGATGTTCACCTGGATGGCGTTCATCGTTCAGGTGCTGCTGGTCCTGGCGTTCCCCGTCATCACGATCGCGCTGGTGTTCCTCCTGTTCGATCGCAACTTCGGTACGAACTTCTACAACACGGTGAGCGCCGGCGCTGATCCGCTGCTATGGCAGCATCTGTTCTGGATCTTCGGGCACCCCGAGGTCTACATCCTGGTCCTTCCTGCGTTCGGACTCGTCTCAGAGGTGCTACCGACGTATTCGAAGAAGCCGCTGTTCGGGTATCCGGTGATGGTCTACTCCGGAATTCTCATCGCGGTGCTCGGCTTCGGCGTGTGGGCGCACCACATGTTCGCCGTCGGAATGGGTCCGATCGCGGACACGTTCTTCGGCCTCACCACGATGCTCATCGCGATCCCGACCGGCGTGAAGATCTTCAACTGGATCGCGACGATGGCGCAGGGATCGATCCGCTACACCACCGCGATGCTGTTCGGAATCGGTCTCGTCTCCCTGTTCACCATCGGCGGAATCTCGGGAATCATGCACGCTTCTCCGCCCGCGGATCTCCAGCAGACGGACACCTACTTCATCGTCGCGCATTTCCACTACGTGCTGTTCGGCGGCTCGATCATGGGCATCTTCGCCGGCCTCTACCACTACTTCCCGAAGATCACCGGGCGCCTGATGGACGAGAAGCTGGGCAAGATCCACTTCTGGCTCACCTTCGTCGCGATGAATCTCACTTTTTTCCCGATGCATTTCTCGGGAATGCTCGGCATGCCGCGCCGCATCTACACCTACGATGCCGGTCAGGGCTGGGATCTCTTCAACGCGATGTCCACCGCCGGCGCGTTTCTCTTTCCGATCGCAATGCTGTTCTTCATCTACAACTTCTTCGTGAGCAGAAAGCGCGGAGAGATCGCCGGATCCAATCCGTGGGGCGCCGGAACACTCGAGTGGTCGATTCCCAGCCCCCCGCCGGAATACAATTTCGCGAAGATCCCGACCGTGACCAGCAGGTATCCGCTCTGGGAAGGAAAGGAAGTGGACCACGAGTTCGCCCGCATCAACGCGCAGGAAGGCAAGACCGCGGCTGATCTCGGGATCGTGATGCCGTACAACACCATCAAGCCGCTGTTCGTGGCGCTCGGCTTGATCATCATGTTTTGCGGACTCATCACCTCGCGCGCTCTCATCGGAGTCGGCGCGGCCTTAATGATCTTTTCGCTCTACAGCTGGCTCTTGAGCCCGCTCGAGCCGGAGCACCATTAGACAATGTCTGC
>JADGQU010000269.1 GCA_017881545.1 Gemmatimonadaceae bacterium | reverse complement strand
CGGCATCGGCTGCGAGGTCTACTACCCGCTCACGCTGCCGCGGCAGGAATGCTTCGCCAACGTTCCGAGCGCGCGCGGTACCTTCCCGCAATCCGACGCCGCCGCCGATCAGACTCTGGCCATCCCGGTCTATCCGGAGCTGACCGAGGGGCAGATGGCCGTGGTGGTTGAGAGCATCGCCAGGGCGTTGCAAGCGGCGCGTTGAAGTGCAGCGTTCGACCTGCCACCTCGCAACGCACCCGACATGATTCCCATTCGCAATACGCTGAAGCGGACCGTAACCCCGGTCGTGAACCGGTCGCTCGTGATCGCCAACATCGCGGTCTTTGTCGGCCAGCTCCTCATCGGTCAGCGCGCCGAGTCGCTGATCCAGGCCTTCGGCTTCATCCCGGCCCGCCTTACCGATCCCGGACGCTTCCACTACACGATGATCGAGGCTGCGGTCACGCTCGTGACCTCGCTCTTTCTGCATGGAGGCATCGTCCACCTCGCGGGCAACATGGTGTATCTGCACGTCTTCGGCAGCAGCGTCGAGCAGTCGTTCGGCCACGTGCGGTATCTGCTGTTCTACCTCGCCGGCGGCGCCATCGGCAGCCTGACGCACACGGTGATCTTCTCCCACTCCCTCGTCCCGTCGATCGGCGCCTCCGGAAGCATCGCCGCAGTCCTCGGCGCCTTCCTCGTCCTCCACCCCGGCGCGCCCATTGTGACGCTCTTTCCCCTCGTCATTTATTGGGCCATGGCCGAAGTGCGCGCGGCGTACCTCCTGCCGGTCTGGTTCGGGATGCAATTCCTCAACGGCTTCCTGACGCTCCACGCCGCCCGCGGAACCCAGGAAGTCGCCGGCATCGCCTGGTGGGCCCACATAGGAGGCTTCGTCTTCGGCTGCCTTATGGCCATCCCAAGAAGAGTGAAGAGGAAGAGTGAAGGGTGAAGAGCAAAAAAGAGTGAAGGGTGAAGGGAAAAGCCGTCGAGGCCTGTAGCACAGACAGCACAGACACTTCTGTCCGTGCGCTGGCGTTTGGCCATTTTGACGGGAGCATGTCTGTTGGATGGCGCAGGCGACCTATAAGGCGTCGCTGGCGTTTGGACATTTTCATCGCGCGTTCTACCGACAATTACGAACAATCAATTGATGCGGTCGCCTCTACGACGCGGCTCAGAGGTCGGCGCCGATCTTCTCGAGCAGAATGAGCGTGAACTTTTGCGCTCCGACCCGGTTCAGGTGCTGAATCTCGTAGAAGTCGTCATCCGTGAGCCTCGGATCGGGCGCGGAGTAGAAGTCGATGAAACGGACATTCGGGTAGTGGCTCGTTTCCTGTCGGAGCATCTCCGCGTATTCCCGTTCGGCACGGTCGATGAATGAGCCTGCCGAATAGGAGCGCCACGCCGGGCTCATCGGGATGTTGATGAAGTAGATCCGATGGCCGGCCGCGGCGAGGTCGTGCAACGACTCGCGGAAGATGCGCCACCGCGCGCCGTGCAGTGAGAGAGAGCGATACCACGGATGATCCGTTGTCTTCGCGTCCAGCACCACCATGAGCGGCAATCGCATATGACCTTCGAGGCCGTTGTATCCCTCCTCGCTGAGCACGTTGGTCTCAACCGTCTCGGGCGCCCTTTCGCTGTGCGTCAGTGAATCCATCATGTCGACGAGCAGCGCCGCAAGGCTTTCGCGATGCACGATCACCTTCTCGCGGAGCGTCATGTTCAGCATGCAGGCCCTCGAGAAATGGACGGGATCGATCGCGCCGTCGTTCACCTGGAAGATACTTTCACTGAGGATCACGACGTGATCTCCCGATGGCAGTCCGTAGCGCTTCACCGCGTTGCGCACCGTAACCAGATCGCAGGCGGTAGACGCCACGTTCGCGGCCTTGCGTCCGGTGTACGCTTCGATGAGCCGCGGCACCAGCCCCACCTGTGCGCGCGAGTCGCCTGCGATGACGACCGCAGTGTCGGGATGGAGAAGCGCTTTGAACTTCCCTTCCAACTCGGGATTGTAGACGCGGTACCGGAGGCTCGGCGAGTGCTCGAGATGGGCTACCAGAGCCGCCACTAGAACTGCGAAAGGGACGACCAGTGCGACCAGCTTGAGCAGTAGAGTCTTCATCAGAACTGGAAGTAGATAAACCGCCCGCCATGACCCGCGGACAGAAAGAGAAGCATGGCTGTGAATCCGTAATAAACGCTCCAGCGCAACGCGGTGGGAGACGTGCGCAGCCGCTCGCCGGCGATCCCGTCGGTGTCCCATGACGATCCCGCCGCGGCGACGGCGACCGATGCGAGGGCGATCAGCAGCTCACCTTTCCCCTGACTGAGCAGAAATCTGCCGACATGGCCAGCGCCGGACACGAAGTGTGTGACGACGTAGAGGGCATCTCTGAGACTGTTCGCGCGGAAGAAAATCCAGGCGAAGCTGACGAGGTTGAGTGTCAGAGCGGTCTGCCAGATCCTCCGTAAAGGGGCGGGAAGCGGATTTCGGCGCAGGCGTGCGGTCAGTACCGACGCAGCCATGTACATGCCGTGCAGCAGGCCCCAGATCACGAACGTCCACTTCGGGCCGTGCCATGCTCCGACGACGAGGAACGTGACCATCAGGGCCAACGCAGTGCCGGCAGTGCCAGCGGAACGAAACGCCATCTGTAGCGGCTTGAAAATGTAGTCGAGGATCCAGCGCGAGAACGAGATGTGCCAGCGGCGCCAGAAGTCGGCGATCGATGTGGCCAGGTAGGGCGCGCGGAAGTTCTGTGTGAGCCGCACGCCGAACAGGCGCGCGGAGCCAAGGGCCATGTCGGTGTAGCCGGAGAAGTCGTAATAGATCTGCCCCGCGTAGAAGTAGGTCGCCAGCAGCATCGGCAGGCCTGGATGGGCCTGGACGTCAACGTAGACCCAGTCGACGTAGAGCCCGAGGCGGTCAGCGATCACCACCTTCTTGAATAACCCCCACGCGAAGAGGAGCAGCCCCGCGCGCAGGTTCTCGTAGGTAATCGGGACGGCGGCCCGCAACTGCGGCAGAAGATCGCCCGCCCGCTCGATCGGCCCCTGCAGCAGCTTCGGGAAAAATGCCAGGTAGAGCGCCAGGTGGCCGAAGTGCGTCTCCGGCGGCTGGATCTCCGCGTAGACGTCGACCAGATAGGAGATGGCCTGAAATGCATAGTAGGAGACGCCGACCGCGCTGACGACCGCGCTCGCACCCAGCCACGCCGGAACGTACTTGATGCTGATGAGGACGAGGAGGTCGAAGCCGACGAAGCTCCAGAACAACAGACTCCCTTTCGTCGTGCCCGCTTCTCCGGAGATGCATCGTCCGCCGGCATAGGTCGCCGCGCTCACCAGCAAGAGGGCCAGCAGGAGATAGGGAGCCCGGGTTGCCCCGTAGAAAAGGATGCTTGCCAGAAGAAGGACGATCCAGCGGAATCGCCTGCTCACCAGCCGGGAGACCACGAGCACCGCCGCGAGGAAGACGAAATACTCGACCGAATTAAACGGCATTGGTCTTCCTGTCGATCAATGCCTGCAGATCGCCGACGCTCTTGAGCCGAAGCACCTCGAGGGTCTTGAAGCGGATCGCGTACGCGCTCTCTACGGCGGTCAGCACCTTCACGTGGGTCAGCGAGTCCCAGCCGGGCACCTGGCTGGCCATCGTGGCGTCCTTGAGGTCGAAGTCGTCGAGATCGAGGGCCCTGAAGATGACACCTTTCAATCGCTCGGAAACCAAGCTAACCCTCCAGAGCGATGTCGGGCGCCTCTCCACCGAGAATCCGCTCGCGATTGTCCTTGCGGCTCGGTTTTCCCGCGGAGCTCTTGATCAACCAGCGTGGAGGCACCAGGTAGACCCTGCTGACGGTGACGTCGATGCTCATCACGGCCTGCTTGATCGCCAGCCGCAGGCGCTTTCTCTCTTCCGCGCCCGACTCATCGCTCTCCGCGACGACCGCCACCAGTTCCGTCCCGTTCTCCAGATCCTCCATGCCGATCGCGATGACGCGCCCCGGGGTCACGCCCGGCAACTGTCCCGCGGCATCTTCGATGTCCTCAGGGTATAGATTCTTTCCCGCAGTGATGATCAGGTCCTTCTTCCTGCCTATGACGTACAGCTCGCCGTGGTGCAGGAACCCCACGTCGCCGCTGTAGAACCAGCCGTCCCGCAGCACCTCGGCAGTCTTCTCCGGATAGTTCCGGTAGCCGTCAAACATCGACACCGAGGTGAGAGCGATTTCGCCTACTACGTCTTCAGGCAGGTCCTTTCCGGTTTCGTCGACGAT
>JADGQU010000268.1 GCA_017881545.1 Gemmatimonadaceae bacterium | reverse complement strand
AACTGCGTCTGCGACGGGTCTGTGTGGCGTAACCGCACCGGCGGTCGGTCGTAACAGGATACGCGTCGGATACGGTCGGAATGCCGTGTCTATCTCCTGAGATCTATGCCTCTCAGATCTCGGATCTCGTTCAGTTTGCAGTTGCAGTTGCCAGATATCGGATCCCGTTCAGTTCGCGGTTCTTTTTCTAGCCAACTCTTCGGCCGTACTGCCGCACAGCCAGTGTGAGCACAACAGTCCCGAACACGGCAAGAATCGCTATAGGCCGAAGAATATCACGCGCCGTCGCCCCCTTGAGGAGCACGGCGCGCATGATCTCAATGAAGTGTTTCATCGGATTCAGCTGCGCCATCCACTGCGCCCACGTCGGCATCGAGCGCACCGGAGTGAACAGCCCGCTCATCAGCAGGTAGATCATGACGATGAAGAACGTCACGAACATCGCCTGCTGCTGCGTCTCCACGACCGTCGAGACGAAGAGTCCGATGCCGAGCGCCGCGAACAGGTAGATCGCCGCGGCGGCGAACACGAGTGGAATGCTGCCGAGCATCGGGATGTGGAAGACGAACCGCGCCACCAGCATTCCGAGCGTCAGCTCGATCAGCGCGATGACCCAGAATGGAATCAGCTTGGCGGCCATGAACACGGTCTGGGACAACGGGGTTACGCTCAGCTGGTCGAGCGTGCCCAGCTCCTTCTCCCGGACGATGTTCATCGCCGCGATCAGTTAGCCGACCACCGTTACGAGCTGCACGAGAATCCCCGGCACCATGTAATCGCGGTAGTTGAGTTCGGGGTTGTACCACCCGCGCGCGCGAACTTCGATGGGTTGAGCGCGCATTGACGCGTTAGCCCCCGCGGCGCCGGAGATCGACGCTGTGCGAACCAGAGGCGTCAGCTCGGACTGCAGCTCGTTCGCGTACGCGCCAATGATCTGCGCCGCGTACGACTGCGTCACTCCCGCCGCCGCACCGTCCTCAGCGTTCAGCACCACCTGCACCTGGGCGACGCGGGTACGTACGATGTCGCGCTCGAAGTCAGCGGGGATGCCGAGAATCATGTCGGTTTTGCGCCCGAGCATCCACTGGTCGCCGACGCTGTACGATGGCGACGAGCCGACTACCACGAAGCGCCGCGATGCCTGCAGCTTGTCGACGAGCCCGCGCGACGTCTCACTGTGATCCCGGTCCACGACGTACATCCGCGCCGTTCTTACCTCGAACGTCGCAGCGTTGCCGAGCAGGAGAAGCTGGATGATCGGCATGAGCATCAGCTGCGCGACCATGAAACGGTCGCGGAAGATCTGGAGAAACTCCTTTCGGAGCAGGTAACGGAGCGTCCGCATCGCTACTCCAACCGTGGCTTGAAGCTTCGCATCGCGGCCGCGAGCAGCAGCATCGCCATGACAGACAGTATGAGTGTCTCCCGCCACAGGATCGTGAGCCCCACGCCCTTCAGCATGATCCCGCGCGCGATCACGATGAACCACCGCGCCGGAACGATGTAGGTGACGGGCCGCAACCAGGCGGGCATGCTCGCGATAGGGAAGATCATTCCGGATAGCAAAGCATTCGGTAGCATCGTCGCCAACATCGCCGTCAGCATTGCGGCACGCTGCGAGCTGGTGCGCGCGGCCACGAGAACGCCGAGCGCCAGCGATACGATCGTGTAGATGACGCTCTCTACGAGGAGCAGGACCACACTCCCGCGGAAGGGAACGTGGAACACCACCCAGGCGGCGAGGAGCGCGGTGAGCACGTTCGCAAACCCCAGCCCGAGATACGGGATGACCTTGCCGACGATGATGTGCTGTGGCCGGAGCGGCGAGACGAGCAGGACTTCCATCGTCCCGCGCTCTTTCTCGCGCGACAACGATATCGCCGTCATCAGCGCCGAGACGAGCACGAGGACGAGCGCGATCAACCCGGGGACGAAGAGGTTGACGCTCTCGAGCGTCGGGTTGAATCGCATGCGCGTCTCGGTCACGATTTGCACCTGACGATTCTGCGCATTCAGCTCCGCCTGGTACCGCGCGATTACTGCCCGGGTGTAGTTGAGATATGTCGTGCCGGTGTTCGGATCCGAGGCATCGACCGCGATCAGAATGCGCGCGGGGTCGACGCCTCGCAGGTGACTCGCGAATCCAGGATCGAACACAAGGGCGACGTCGGCCCTGCCACGCCGGAACAGCGGCTCGATGACGTCGGGCGTCTTGCTGATCGTCTCGAGGCGAAAGCGATTGGTCGAGAGAAAACGCGATTGCAGCTCGATCGTCGCGTTGTCCGGCGTCGGGTCGATGACTGCCAGTCGAATGTCGCGCACGTCGCTGCGGAGCGCGTATCCGAACAGTATGACCTGCACGAGCGGCATCATCAGCAGGATCGTCAGTGTCTGCCGGTCCCGCAGGATGTGATGGAACTCCTTGACCACGAACGCGCGTAGGGCGTTCAGATTCACGCGGCCTCTCCCTTTGGTGCGCGTGCGAGCCGCACGAAGACGTCGTCCACGCTGTCGGCGCCGTACTTCTCCTTCAGCTCGGTGGGAGTGCCCAGGGCCGCGATCCTTCCATCCACCATGATCGAGATCCGGTCGCAGTACTCGGCCTCGTCCATATAGTGCGTCGTCACGAACACCGTCGTGCCACGAGAGGCAGCGGCGTAAATCAGTTCCCAGAATTGGCGGCGTGTGATGGGATCGACGCCGCCCGTGGGCTCGTCCAGAAACACGATCTTCGGCTGGTGCACCAGCGCGACGGAGAAGGCGAGCTTCTGCTTCCAGCCGAGCGGAAGCCGGGCGACGAGGTCGTCGGCGTTGGCGCTGAGCCCGAGGGTGTCGAGCATCGTGGCGGCACGCTCCGCGATTTGTGCGGGCGTCAGGCCGTAGATTCCGCCGTAGAGCCGGATATTCTCTCGCACCGTAAGATCGGCGTAGAGCGAGAAACGCTGACTCATGTACCCGATGTTGCGGCGGATCTGGTCGCGCTGGGTGCGGATGTCGAATCCCGCGACGTGCGCTACGCCCTCGCTCGGTGCGAGGAGCCCGACCAGCATCTTGATCGCGGTCGTCTTGCCCGCGCCATTGGCGCCCAGGAAGCCGAAGACTTCACCCGCGCCAACGTCGAACGTGATGCTATCGACTGCGATAAATGATCCGAAGCGACGGGTGAGGTCACGGGCGTCGATTGCGAAATTCATGCTGCGGTCGCCGTTGGCGCGGGCGCGGAGCCCATCAACTCCATGAAGCTGTCTTCGATTCCCGCGACGATCGGATGCGCCTCCACGTCCTTGTGCCCGCGCGCCGCGACGTACTCGCCCAGCTCGCGCGCGACCGCCTCAGGCAGAGCGTCGGCGCGTTTGTCCGTGTAGTGCAGCTCGTCGCCGAACAGATACACCGCGTGCGCATGCGGGAATTCACGAAGCGTGTGCAGCAGCCCGAACCGGTCGCCCCCGCGTACCGCGATCAGGGGCAGCCCGTAACGTGTACCGATTGAGCGAGGCGGATCGATCTCGAGAATCTTTCCGCCGTGAATGAGCGCGACGCGGTCGCACCGCAGCGCTTCATCCATGTAAGGTGTGGAGACGACGATCGTGAGACCCGACGCCTTGAGAATGCCGAGCTGATCCCAGAACTCCCGGCGCGAGACGGCGTCGACGCCGGTAGTCGGCTCGTCGAGAAGGAGGATGTCGGGGCGGTGCACGAGGGCGCACGACAGCGCGAGCTTCTGCTTCATCCCGCCGGACAATGCGTCGGCGCGCCGGTCGCGAAAGGGCTCGATCTGCTTGTAGATCGGCGCGATCAGCTCATAGCCCTTCTCGACAGTCGTCCCGAACACAGCTGCGAAGAATTCCAGGTTCTCGGCGACGCTCAGGTCGGGGTAGAGAGCGAATCCACCAGGCATGTAACCCACGCGCGATCGAATCGCCCACAGGTCTTTGACGACATCCAACCCGAGCACGCTGGCGGAACCCGTGTCGGGGATGAGAAGTGTTGTCAGGATCCGAAAGAGCGTCGTCTTCCCGGCGCCATCGGGTCCGACGAGCCCGAATAGCTCTCCCTCGGCCACATCGAACGAGATGTCGTCCAGCGCCTTCACCGAACCGAACGACTTGCTGAGCGATCGAACGTCGACGGCGTTGCTCACGAGGGCTGCTTGCCGAGGGATCGATACTCGATGGCGTTGTTCACGACGGCTGCTTTGCCGGCGCTGCACCGAGTGTGAGGTCGGCCGGCATTCCGATCTTGAGAGCGCCCTTGGGATTCGGAACGTACACCT
>JADGQU010000267.1 GCA_017881545.1 Gemmatimonadaceae bacterium | reverse complement strand
GGGCGCCCGAATATCATCGTGCCGGGCGCTTTACGCCATAGGTTGCCCCTTCCGGCCAGTCGGGTATGATTGGGGCGTATGCGCCAGCCCTTCCGGACGCTTCTCCTCCTCCTTTGCGTCCCCGTTCACGCGGGGTGCCAATCGCTTGGGGCCCCGCCGCCTCCGGCCCTGATTGTTCTTATTACGATCGATCAGTTTCGCGGGGATTACCTGGACCGGTTCGGCCCACAGTTGCGCGGCGGCCTCGCCCGACTCTCGCGTGGGGGTGCCTGGTTCGCGAACGCGCATCAAGATCACGCGATTACCGAGACCGCGCCCGGACACGCGACACTTCTTGCCGGACGATTCCCCCGATCAACCGGGATCATGGCCAACCGCATTGGAGTGGAGGATGATGCCGCCCCAGTTCTCGGCGAGCCCACCGCGATCGGCGCGTCGCCGAAGCGGTTTCAGGGAACGACGCTCGTAGACTGGCTGCGCGCAAAGGATTCGCGATCGCGCACGCTGTCGGTCTCGATGAAGGACCGCGGCGCGATTCTGCCGGTCGGTAAGTCGCGCACCGACGTCTACTGGTACTATCCCGACGGCCGCTTCACCACCAGTCGCTACTATCGCGCGTCGTTGCCGGACTGGGTCGACCAGTTCAACGCGCGCAGAATGCCGCAGAGTTTCGCCGGAAAGAGCTGGACTCTGTTGCTCCCCGACAGCGCTTACAAGGAGGCGGACAGCGTGAGCATCGAGGCGGGCGGGCGCAACTTCGTCTTCCCGCACCCCATGCCGGCCGATAGTGCCGACGCCGCCAGCGCGGTCAGAGCGTCGCCATGGATGGACGAGATCACCCTCGACTTCGCGCTCGACGGGTTGAATTCCCTCGCACTCGGCGACTCTTCGCGAACCGACGTGCTGGCGATCTCGCTGTCCGCGACGGACTACATCGGTCACGGCTTCGGTCCCGACTCCAGGGAGATGCACGACAACATCCTGCGTCTCGATCGCAACCTCGGGGTCTTCCTCGATTCACTGTTCAAGCTGCGCGACTCTTCACGGATCGCGATCGCGCTGACGGCCGATCACGGGATCGGCACGATTCCCGAGTTGGTAACGACGTCGGTGAAGCCCAGGCCGGTGCGCGTCAATGCTTCAGCGCTTGCCGCGCTTCTCCGTGGGCAGGTTGCAGCCGAGAGAATCGACTCGAGTCTCGTTGCCATGGATCAGCAGATCGTGATGGCGAATCGGAACTCTGCGCAAATCAGAACGGCTGATCTCGACCGGGCGCTGGCGAGTTTTGCGCAGCAGGCGAGAAAGCTCCCCGGCGTCAGCAGAGTGGATCGGTTTCGGGATCTGCTGCGCGGCGACACTATCAACGATGCGATCGTGCGCCGCTGGGTGCATCAATTCCCGGCCGAGAGCAATGTCCAGATGGTGGTCACGTTGACGCCGTTCAGCATCTTTAGCGGAATCGTGGCGACGCACGGCTCGCCGCACGACTACGACACGCACGTACCACTGATCTTTGCGGGTCCGTGGTTCGTGCCCGGACGCTACACCGACTTCGTGCGAACCGTCGATCTCGCGCCTACGCTCGCGGAGATCGCAGGCGTCAAACCAAGCGAGAAGCTCGACGGAGTCGTGCTGCGCCGGGCGCTGAAGTAAATCCGGCTATTCGACGAAAATCGGGTTGGCGTAGCGTTGCAGCAGGGACGCCGCGCTCTGCGCCGGAGAAAACCTCTCCGAGCCAACGATCACGACAAGTCCGCCGCGCTGAACGAACCGCTCCCGCGCGAGCACACCCTTCACTAACGGAACGGCGAGGAACGAGTCTCCGCCCCTGATCGACCGAAGGTCCAGCACCAGCTTCGTTGCGCCCGCCGCATCGGCGCTCGCGAACATCCGCTGCACGAACGCGCTCACCGACTCGGTGCCGTCGGACCGAACCCGTGTGAATCGCACATGGACGGTGCGATCGGCTGGCGAGATCGAGAACGAGTAATTCTGCTCCCGCGATACCTGGGTGGACGCCTGCTGCTCGGACCGCGGCGCCACCGGAGTTTCTCCGGCGCACGCCACGACAGCGCCCAGCATCACCAGGATCGTGATATGCCCCATCCGCCTCATAAGGTTTCCATGGTGCTCGCTTTGGGGACTTACGATGATCGAACTCATCGGGTTTCCATGACTTGACATGATCGAGCTCACGGGAAGGGACGCGGACGCGGCCAGGGCCACGGCCACGGGTCGAAGGAGCGAGCGCCCGCGATTCCGCGCACCGCTGCCTCGCGGATCTGCGGGTCGCTCGAGCTGAGAAGCTGAGTGAGCGTCGTCTGCGAGCTCTCCCCTGATTTCATAAGCGCGCGAATGAGCCCGCGGCGCACTTGATCGTTCTTCTCCGCCTTGAGGGCGTCGCGAATGGCGGGAAGTGCGCCGGCATCTTCGAGCTGGCCAAGCGCCCAGGCTGCCTTGAGGCGTATGTCCGCGCTTTCGTCGGTCAAAAGCCTGAGCAATCCAGCCGGTGCCTTGGTGCCATTGTCATCCATCTGGCCGATGGCCCACGCCGCCGTCCCACGCACGTTAGAGCTGCGGTCGCCGGTCGCCGCCGCCAGGATGTCAAGCGAAGAATGGTCGCCGATGTTTCCAAGCGCCCACACCGCCGTTTCGCGCACGCGATCGTCGACGTCGCCGCGAATCGCCGCTCCGAGCGCTGCAACGCTGCTACGATCCTCGATGTTTCCGAGCGCCCACGCACTCATTTCACGCACCCGCGCGTCAGCATCGTGGGCCAGAGTTCCGCTCAGCGCACTGATAGCATCTCGCGCCTCGAGATTGCCAAGAGCCCACACTGCGACTCTTCGAACCGCGGGGGAATTGTCCTGCTGGATGACGCGAATGAGCAGAGGAATGGCGCTCGTCGAATCCATGCGTCCAACCGCCGATACAGCGGCCAGCCGGACTTTTTCCGCGTCATCGCGGAACAGACCCGTCAATGGAGTCAGAGCACGCCCGCTCTCGAGACGCCCCAGTGCCCACGCCGAGTTGGCGCGAACATCAACGGACGGATCACGGAGCGTACGAATGAGTGGATCGAGTCCGCTCTGCACTTCTGCGAGCCCAAGTCCGAGCGCGGCAACCGAGCGCAAGCCCGCATCGCTCGAGCCGAGCCGAGTCACAAGCTCGCCGCCGACCAGCTCGGCCTTCTGCGTTCCAATGAGACGAACGGACAGCTCGCGCACGCACGCATCGTCCGACGAGAGTCCGGTAAAGAGACGCTCCCGGTCGGCAGCCGGCAGCGCATCAGAGTCGCCATCATCATTATCGTGCGATGCGGGCGCAAGTGCCATCAAGGGCGTGGACGGCACGTCGCTCCAGTTCCCCCATCCCCAGTTTCCCACCGCCTTCGCCGCGAGCGAGCAGATCACTGGTGGCGCGCCCCGCGCCGCCGTCAACAACGCTTCCACGTCGAGCGGCGTGCCTCGGCGGCGTCCCTGATCGAACGCGTTATGGTTGCGCCCTTGAGCGTAGGCGTTGGTATCGCCGGATCGCGCGGTGTTCGCAACCGCCGGCACTCCGCTCAGTGAAGAGAAAGCAAAGGTCGCGACCACCAATCCGATTATTCGCTGCATGATTGCTCCGTTCATTGTGCCCGCCTATCGTTGCGGGGTAAGTTGAAAAATCAGCACTAACACTCAAAAGAAAGGGCGCTTTCCCTCAGCGCCCTTTCCGATTCTCAGTTCGGAAAAGGACGCGGCTCGGGCCAGGGTCGAGGCCACGGACCAGTGGCGTTTCCTCCCGCCAGCGCCTTCACCGCGATGGTTCTGATCTCACTATCCTTTGACTCGAGCAGCTTCTTCAGCGCGTCCACCGATTTCTCTCCCGTCGCGGCGAGAGCGCGGATGTAAGCGATCTGGAGCTCCTTGTCTGGTTCGCGCGCGAGGGCCGCTTCAAGACCGGCTATGGCGGCGGGATCCTCGATCTCGTACAGCACCCACGCCGCCAGCTCGCGAGTCTCGGGATCCTTGTCGCTCAACAGCGCGATGACCTTGGGCGGCGCCTGCTTCAGGTCCGAGTTTCCAAGCGCCCACAAAGCGCGCTTCCGAACCTCCGGGCTTGCATCGGACAGTGCCGCGGAAAGCGCCTCAGCCGACGATCTGTCGCCGACGTTTCCGAGTGCCCACGCGGCTGTCGCGCGGACCTGAGTGTTGGCGTCCCCGCGAAGAGCAGCTGACAACGCCTCGACCGCCACGGACTTGTGGTCGGCTTCCGCAAGTGCCCACGCCGCCA